>CAYPSC010000044.1:0-6790 GCA_964413385.1 uncultured Gammaproteobacteria bacterium
GAATAATTTAAAGAATTTGAACGTTAAAATTCCGCTGCGACGATTTACGTGCGTGACAGGTGTTTCTGGCTCAGGAAAATCCACCCTCATGATCGATGTGTTGTATCGGGCGTTAGCTCATAAATTGAATGGAGCGCAGACAAAACCCGGAGCACATCAAGCGATCACTGGGACAGAGTGGTTGGATAAAATTGTGGATGTCGACCAATCACCGATCGGCCGTACGCCAAGATCAAATCCAGCTACCTATACAGGTATCTGGGATCATGTGCGTGACATTTTTGCGTTAACGCCAGAAGCGCGTGTGCGTGGGTATAAAGTCGGACGCTTTTCCTTTAACGTTCCTGGCGGGCGTTGTGAAAATTGTGAAGGGAACGGGCAGATCGCGATTGAGATGCATTTTTTACCGACCGTGTATGTGCCATGCGATGTATGTAAAGGCAAGCGATTTAATCGGGAGACGTTAGAAGTGAAATATCGTGATAAAAATATCTCGCATATCTTATCCATGACGGTCGAGGAAGCGAATAAATTCTTTCGTGATATTCCGCAAATCTACGAGAAGACCATTATTATGGAAGAGGTTGGGCTGGGGTATATTCAACTCGGTCAAGCGGCGACGACGTTATCCGGCGGCGAAGCGCAACGTATTAAATTGGCCACGGAGCTTGCACGGCGGGACACGGGAAAAACGTTTTATCTTTTGGACGAACCAACCACCGGTCTCCATTTTGAGGACATTCGGAAATTATTGGAGGTCTTGCATCGTTTGGTGAATCGTGGAAATACGGTTGTGGTCATTGAGCACAACTTGGATGTGATCAAAAACGCGGATTGGATTATTGATCTTGGTCCCGAAGGAGGGGACAAGGGTGGGCGCTTGGTGGCTGAAGGAACGCCAGAAGATGTGGCAAAGGTGGAAAAAAGTTATACGGGAAAATATTTGAGAAAGGTTTTGAAACATCGATAAAAATCAAACGGCCACCCGAGAAGTAAGGGTGGCCGTTGGGTTGCCGCTAGGCTGCGGCGAGGAGGATATGGTCACCGATCTGGAGCGAGGTGACGTCACGGGACTCGTAGTTGATGTGTGCCGTCCAGACCCAGGTCCAGGTGGTTCCGTTCTGAACGACGTTCGGCCAGCGGTAAAGCTGCACGGTAAATGGTCTCTCCATCGCGTATCCACGAATGAGGATTGTTCCTGGGTACACTTCGATGCCCGTGACAATGCCGGTGACGATGTCTAGGACAGTGTCTTCGCCTGGGAGGTTCATCTGACGGGCGAGCTGAATCCTACTTCCTGTGAGCGCTCCATACAGCTCGGGGAGGTGCGAGGCCCTGAGCACCTCGTGGGTGCGTCTGGCGAGTGCTGCTTCGGTGGTCGACATGTTTCCTCCGTAAAAATGACGCAGAGAAGATAGCCGAAAATATGGTTTTGGTCAATGAGATATAAGAAAGACGCCGCCGGCAACAGCATGGCCGGCGGTTCCAGGCGTCCTCACCTTGTTCCTTTCCTTCTCTGTTTCCTCCTTCTCCTTCTCCGTCGAATTCTCATGAGCAAGATCATTGTGGTGTTCACCATTGCTACCATTATTGGCACTCCTCCTCGTCATGTGCGCCGCAATCTTTTCTGTTTGCTCTCGCCCTGCCAAGAGAGATGTGTTATAAAAATTTGCGATGTTGCCAACTCATCTCAAAGTCAAAAATGGGGAACTGCCTGAAACGCCAGGTGTGTATCTCATGAAGGATGAACATGGGACGATTTTGTATGTGGGTAAGGCGGTCTCGCTTAAACGACGCGTGCTGCAATATTTTACCCGCCCGCATGGGAGACATATTGAAGAGATGCTCCAGCACTTGAAGGAGATTGATTACATCGAACAGCCAACAGCAATCGAGGCGTTGATTTTGGAAGCGAATTTGATCAAGCACTATCTGCCCAAGTACAACATTGAGCAAAAAGATAATAAAACTTTTTTGTATTTAGTGATTACAAAAGAGGATTTCCCCAAACCGCTTTTGATGCGCGGTCAGGATTTGCCGGATGATTCCGCGAAAAGATTCAAAGCGGTGTTTGGACCTTACACATCTGGAGCATCGCTTCGTGCAGCGCTTGATATTGTGCGCAAAGTGTTTCCTTGGTCCATGTGTGAGCCTGGACAAAAACGAGCGTGTTTTTATGTGCACCTTAAACAATGTCCAGGTGTCTGTGTCAACGCCATTGATAAGAAATCATACAGTAAGACTATTCGCGATTTGATTTCGTTCTTTTCCGGTCACAAAGAAGAGTTGCTTCGGAAATATAAAAGAGAAATGAAAGCAGCGGCAAAAGATTTACGGTTTGAAGAAGCCGCGGCATTGCAAAAAAAAGTTTTTTTTCTTGAGCATATTCAAGATGTTGCCGTGCTGAAACGGGAGGATGATAGAGGGATAGGGGCACGGTATACCGTGCCCACGCAGGGTGTGGTCAATTTATTTGGCCGTATTGAGGGGTACGATATTTCAAACATTTCCGGAACATTTTCAGTGGCTTCCATGGTCGTGTTTGAAAACGGGGCGCCTGCAAAGGCGGAGTATCGAAAGTTTCGAATCAAAACGGTTGTTGGCGCTAACGACGTCGCTAGCTTACGTGAGGTTATTACTAGACGGTTCCGTCACGATAGCTCCTCCAACTCTCCCTCTGTAGGGGGAAGAAACTGGCGTCGGCCTGATTTGCTTTTGATTGACGGTGGATTGCCTCAGGTTTACGCGGTGGAGGCGACCTTGAAAGAGTTGAACGTCAACATTCCAGTCATTGGAATTGCGAAGGGTCCAGAACGAAAACGGAATGATTTGATTTGTTCGCCGATCAATCAAGAGTTGTGTGATTTGTGCAAAAAACACCAAACGCTTTTAGAAAAAGTTCGCGACGAGGCGCATCGTTTTGCGATTACGTATCATCGAAAGGTGAGAGGTAGGATTCCGCGGACTTGATGTATCTTTTGTTGATCTAAAGTTTTTTCTATGAATGATCGAGCCTTTAATCAGTATATAGCTACTTTATTGTATACAATTAAAACCGCAACAGAAACCGCCAAACTCATCAAAGGCATTCGAAATCAAACAATAAAGATCAGTGAGCCTAGGGCCAAATCCATGATCCTGGAAAGGCTTGTTGAATATGCGATTCTTAAGGCGTGGTGTCTCTTTGATTATAGAGAGAAAGGATACGGTCTCTTGTGAAAACGTATCAAGGGTATTTGAAAGGTATTTAACCAAAGAGCAGTGGGCTGACTATCAGGCCGAATACGAAAAAATCAAGGAAGAACACCACGTTTTTGTTGAACGTCTCAAAAATAACCGACATAAAAAAATAGCCCATATTCAGTATAAAGAGGAGCTGGGATGGGATCCTGATACCGCCGCTCGAATCAACTCACTTTATGCATTGACGGAGAGAGATTTAATTCAATCAGTTGCACAAGAAAGGGTTCATATTATCCTTTCAAACTTTCCTTACGAGGAGTATCTAGAGTTACTTGCCAAAATGCAAAACCTTGTTTTTCGTAAGCTTCACCTTGTTTTTCGTAAGTTTCTGTATCCAAAGAATTAACAATTTATAAATGAATAATAAGATTTTGTGGTACGTAAGTGGGATATAAACTTATCCACATTAGAACGGAAAAGGAACACTAATTTCTCTCCATTGAGAGAAATTTTTGTTATGAATCCATCTTTGACCCAAATATGAAAGTGGCATATTATGTAGGTAAGTGGCACGGAGTGGGAAATCAAATGCTTGGCACCCTTTGTTGTTCTGAATACTAAGTCACTTGAGTGGGATTCTTTATTCCATTCAGGGTGACGAGTGGGTGACGATCAATTGGTTTCCCACTCCGTTGCCATCGGTCGTCGGTATGCCTGTTCTTCTTTTATGTTCATTGGTGAATACCATCACACCCTTGATGATAAAGGTCGGCTCGCTATACCGATCAAGTTTCGTGCGTCCATCGCCGAAGGGGCGGTTGTGACACGCGGATTGGACCGAAGTTTGTTCCTTTACACCAAGAGTGAGTGGGAAGCGTTGGCTTCCAAGCTTGCCTCATTACCCATTGGTCAAGCGGATACGCGCGCCTTTGCGCGTTTAATGCTCGCCGGTGCCATGGAGGTGGAGATTGATAAGTCAGGTCGCGTGCTTTTACCGGAATACCTTCGAACGTATGCCGGATTAAAAAAGGACGTGGTCGTGGCCGGTCTCTATAACCGTATGGAATTGTGGGATGAGGAAACGTGGAATGCTTACGCCAGCCAGACCGAAAAACAGGGGAATGATATTGCCGAACGGCTGTCAGGATTAGGGGTGTAGCTGTGAGTTTTGAGAGGCCTATGAATTCAGCTACTACTGGTGACCAGCTATCAGCTGATGGATCTGCCCATCGCGCGGTTCTTATTGAGGAAACCATGCTTACCCTCAATGTGAAACCCGGCGGGCGATATCTTGATGGAACGCTGGGCGGGGCCACGCACACCACGGAGCTGCTCAAGCGATCGGCGCCGAACGGTCGAGTGCTTTCCCTGGATGTGGATCGGAAGGCGCTGGAGAGGGCGCGAGAACGATTCGTGAACGAGGAAAATCGATGGGTCGGTGTTGAATCGAATTTTCGTCATCTGGCTGAAATGGCGGAACAACACGGATTTGTTCCGCTTGATGGCATTTTACTGGATCTTGGTTTGTCTTCGGACGAACTCATGGATGCCTCAAAAGGATTGTCCTTTCTACAGAATGGCCCGCTCGACATGCGCTTGGGTCCAAAGGCGAATGACGATGGGCTGACAGCGGCAGACATTGTGAATAGCTGGCCAGAGGCTGATATCCGCAAGATGATTGAAAATTTTGGTGAGGAGCGCTATGCCGGACCTATCGCGCAGGCCGTCGTAAAGGCGCGCAAAGCCTCGCGCATTATCGGGACGCTAGATCTCGTGACAATCATCCGGCAAGCGGTGCCTCGGTCCTACGAAAAAGGACGCATCCATCCAGCGACACGCACTTTTCAAGCTTTACGCATTGCCGTGAACGACGAACTCGAGGCTTTAAAAGATGCGATCACGCAAGCACGAAAGGTTCTTGCTCCGGGTGGACGCTTGGCCATCATCACGTTTCACTCTTTGGAAGATCGTATTGTGAAACAAGCCTTTGCTCAGGCAGAGGATCTGGAACTTCTTACAAAAAAACCAACCATTCCGTCGGAAAAAGAAATAGCATCAAATCCGCGATCACGGAGCGCCAAGCTGCGGGCAGCAATAAAGAAATGAACAACCAAATATGAACCAAGCCTTTGTCATGACCATGAAGAGACCGCACGAAGTGTTGGGTCTTCGAGCTCCTGTTGGTCGAAAGATTGGTGATATGGGCAAGAAGGTGGGGAAGAATGCGTGGCTCGCCTTGGTCATGTGTTTAACGGTTGCCGGTGCTGGCTTGTATATTTACCAGGTGAATGCATCAGCATCCAAGGGATTTACCGTACGAAAATTGGAAACACAGAGACAGCATTTGCAGGACGAGGTTGCCTCACTCGAGGATCAATCCGTGAAGCAGCAGGCGATGAGCACGTTGCAGGAAAAGGTAAAGCATATGGGGTATGTACCGGTTGATTGGATGGATTTTGTAGACATAGCCAGCGGGTACGCGCTGGCAAAGTAATGAAATGTCATGGGTCATTCTGAATGGGGCGAAGGATGATGAAGTGAGATCTTCCGCTGCGCTCAGAATGACAGGTTGAACAAGTAAAGGCTCCTCCCTCATTGGCGTGAAGGGAGGAGTTTTGGTATTGACAAAATATAAGCAGGTGGCAAGATAGAGCCGCCTTTTTGGCAGCAGGAGGAAGTCATGCGACCGGATGAAATCAGGGAAATCGCACATGATCGCTGTACGCAAGAGCAGCCTGCGCGTCTGATCCTGATCGAGGGCGCGAACCCTCCCTCGCGAGAGGGGCCGGTTCTTCGAGTGGAGTCACGCTACGTCACCATCGCTGCGGATGGAGGCAGGGTGACCTATTCGTTCGAAGACATTCGCAGGATCGAGTAGGCGCGCAGCGCCCTCCGTGCCTCACCTGGCCGCTCGACATGCTCGGGCGGCCTTTCTTTTTATGCTATACTTTTATCATGCCCTCGAAAGCAGGATCCGTGTTCCGTTTCTTTTTTCTTGATCTTGCAGGAAGCGTTATCCGATTTCCGTTTTGGTGGTATACGACCGGCTTCTTCGACGTGGTACGGTGGGTCAAACGCTCATTATCTTACGATTGGAAACGCTACAATATCGTTTTGTGGGTGCGAAATTTTTTCGTACCCATGTACGGCCAGCATGATCTGACCGGTCGTTTGGTAAGCGTCTTCATGCGTCTCATGGTTTTGATTGGTCGTTTGATTTGGCTGACGGTATTGGCGATTTTGTATAGCATCCTTGCTTTCGTTTGGTTATTTGCTCCGCCGGTTTTAGTCATTATTTTCTTGGAAAGTTTTTTACGTGGCATCTTTGTAAATCTTCCTGTATGAATACGGATCAAGAATTATCAGTGTGCCAAAGTTGTGGGGGCGATCCACGAGCTTCACTTTCCTGTTCAGTATGTCATGGAGCGCAGGTGAGTTTGGCGACCGCAGATGGGCCAGTGATGTGGATGGCGCCTCTGGATGATTTTTCCTTTCGGTTTCGGCATGCACGCCATTCTTTAAATAATTTTTTACATTTTGCCTTGGCGTTTATTGTTGTCGCATGTTTCGCTTTGTTTGTTTTTGGGGTTGTTCGGTTGGATCCACT
>CAYPSC010000045.1:0-6775 GCA_964413385.1 uncultured Gammaproteobacteria bacterium
AGGTCAAGGCTTGCTCCTTGACCGCCAACAAAAGCATGAATCTCTTTATTCTCATGAAGCTGATCCTCGTAGAGTTTCAGGATGCCATCAATCCCTTCATAGAGCCGGACATTGGGTCGAGATGACTCACTCTGTGCGAATGCTTGTAATTGAGGGAGAACATCTTCAAACCTGGCTAGTCGTTCCTCTAACATCTTTTTTAGCTCCTCCGGCGGCGTTGCGGCATAAAGCCTTCTCCGTATTTTTGTTGTTGTAGCTAAAAGCCCTTTTTTTAATAACTCAGGGACAATTACATGGACGGTGGTGCGTTTGAGCTTGGCGCGGATCGCAAGTGCTGAAATTGTTGTTGCACCGCCCTCAAGTGCCGCCAAATAGACTCTCGATTCTTTCTCGTTGACCCCAAGACTTTCCAAATTTTTTTCATAGAACATATATATGACGATTATTATGTCACATTAAGAAAAATGTAGCAATATTAAATTTTAGCTTTATATAGCTATAAAAAATAATGTTTCTAAAAAAATTAGAATAAAATTTGTTGTCTAAAACAAAAAAGTATAAGTTCGTTGCGGAGGAACGGACATGGTGCAATTCTTGCTGACCTTGCTCGATGGGGTAATCGGACTCTCGCTGAGAGCGAGGCGGTGGCTCATGTGTAAGTACGCTGTTTCGTATCGCTCGGCAAACAAGAAAGTGCGCGTCATGACGTACCGAATGCCCGCGGGGGAAGACTGCGAAATTCCTGTAGAGAACGGTATCGATATTCTCACAGGTATACCCCTCACGATGTACCAGACGTCACCTTGGAAAGACTGTCTCCTGCCTCCATACGATGAAGAGGCGGAGATCGAAGAGCCGATCATCTTTATGTATGGCGGGTTGGCTGGTCGTACGAAGTTTGGCGAGTACGATCTTCGTAAACGACAGGATAGAGAGGCCCTGAATAAGGCGTTTCCCGATGAGAAAGATCAGAGGCAGTTCGATAAGAAGCTCGTAAAGTGGTGGTATGAGAGAACCCGTTCCTAAAGTAGTAAATTTTTCCTCCCCATCCCGTCGGGTAACAATAGACGGGAATCCCTTTGATTCCGTCAGGATTGGTGGAATAAAAGGAATTAACACGCTGGATTTATTCCTATAAGGAGTAATCAGGAATGAACGTACACGGTGGCAGATTCACTATAGCAGCGCTAACAACCTCGACAATGCCACCCCACGAAAGTCCCTCGTTTTTACGAGGGATTTTTATAATAAACCCTAACGAGAGTTAGAATTAGGCGTTATATTCCTCGTTAAATATAAAATTCTCGCTATCGCAGCGTCCACCGCGGCAATCAATCATTAAGACATTAAGCGAACAGCCGATCGATCTCATTTGTACCTTAGGCGATTTAGAGTTCAGTCAAATCAGAGAACTAGCATCTATTACAAATATTCCGAAAGTTGTAGTGTACGTTCATCATTGTTCGGGAAATTATTTTGAACCGTTGGGAATTCAGAATCTACACCTACAAACATTTGGGTATCAAGGAATTCGCTTTGGGGGATGCGAGGGGGGTCTGTCCGATATAACGAATCTTCATGGGCGAAGATGCATACACAAGAGGAAGCCTCCCTGCTTTTAGCAACATTCCCTCACGTTGACGCGATGCTTACACACCGTCCTCCGTATGGCATTAACGATGAACCGGATGACGTTGCACATGCTGGATTTATTGGATTACGCGAATACCAAAAACCATAGCCTTGTTTTGAACAAGCATCCATGGTATAATTGAATAAATATTTTAATATCTTATCTCTATATGTCAGAATCCATGCCAGGCGGCGGCAGCGAACAACAAGAAAAGCCTATTAGATTCGTAGTCATGCCGGGAGCAAGCGCGCAAAAAGAAACAGCCGCGGCATCCGACTCACTTCGCACAGCGCAAGAGAGTCAACCCATGGCATGGTTCGTACGACCCGAGGGATCAAAACATTCACTCATGCTCTATCAAGAACGTGATTCATTAGCTGTGATCCTCGAAGAGCTTTACGGCCAGGAATGTCTAGATTTTTTTACTGGTCATGACTGGTCAAGCGAGCAGGCACGGGAAGAGGCGGAAAAAATGGCCGCACGGCTTAACAACCCAGAAATACAAAAAGCAATTAGAACTATTCTCCATTTAAGAAAGGAACTCGCCGAAACAATTCGTAAAAGCGAACAAAGAATAGAAAGACTTATCAAAGAATTAGGGCAGCAAATCGGAAGAGATCCTGACCGGTGCGGTCTAACCGAAGAATGGACACTCGCAAAAAAAGAAGATTAATTCTATCTAAACTCTTGGGGGTCGGATTTTCGTTAGCGTTTCGTTCTCGAGTTTTTCCGCCTTAGAGAAGGGTCCATTCCAAGCTGCCAGGCCAACTCGAAGAGGCCCTTTAGGACCCGCGCCAAAGCACCGCTTTCAATGATAATCCCAAGCGGTCGTGGCTGGTGTATTGCCATGACAGTCTTATTCTCAAACACGTTCAGCTCACCACCGAATTCTTGGATACCATGCAGTTGATCACGTGTAATCCATCGATAATTTGTATACGCCTTCTCTCCCTGGTATGTCTTCATCCATTCTCGCCCCAGAGGCGTATCAAGCATGAGAATGCGTTCGTGGATTTTTTTAGCACTCCTCTCGCGATTATAGCGCTTGCCCCATTGCCGGAATTCGGGGGCATTCCACCCCTCGATGTCAAGGATGGAGAGGATTTCGGATGTTGATTGAAGCGTTTCCGCATAGATCGCCATCAATCCCTCAGATCCCTCTTGGTACCGGATGATTGGTTTTTCTGCCGTGCGGTATGACGCAACGAGCTCGGGGAGAAGTTCTTCGGCAGACGCGACCCGTTTTGCCCATGTGCTGTGTTGCTTTGCAACATATTGGACGAGACGCCTTGGATGAGTGGCACTGAATTGCAGTCGTTTGTGGGCGCGAGGGAGGGAGTCAGCTAATCCATGCCAGCATAGCTTCTGCAGGATATGGTAGCCAAGCGTACGGGTGACACCCGCCTTTTTTGTGATTTCTGTCACGGTTGATGGTCCGAGGTCCAGCAATGCCGTATAGACTTTTGCCTCTGTCGCCTCGAGACCAAGATGTTCAATGTGTTGCCATTGATGCATGAACAAAGGATCGCACATTTAATATTTTATGTCAAAGTCAATTTACAAAAATTTTATTATATAAACTTTTTCCTTTAAAAAAGGTGGTTTTAACTGTAGAAATGTAATTTTATATTTACATAAATAAAACATTGGATACGCTATGCTCCGCATCCAAGCGATGCGGGAGGTTCCCATGAAAAAGAAAGAACGCGAAGAGAATCCTGGGTACGTGGTCTTCGAGGAAACCATCCCCAAAGGGGCACTCTCGGACGCCGCATGGAAACGAATCCTGAAAGCACTCCTCCAGACCGTTATGGAGCGAGACATTCGGGTTTCCATCGTTTCAATCAGTACGGACAATGAGGCGTCTGAGCTGATTCGCGAAATCATGAATACCAACCACCTCGGAAGGTACGAGGATTTGGCAGCCGTGCTCGGGGTCTCAAAGTCGTGTATTGGTATGTGGGCCACCGGGAAAAATGCCCCATGGGGCAGACGATCCCGTGCCATATTCCGATCGGCATACATTCAGGGAAACCTTCGGCTCTCTCCTCGCACCAAGAAATACTTTGATTTCTAGCCGCATCTCTCGCTCCCCTACAGGGGCCGTGTCTCGGAGATGCGGCCTTTGTGTTTGGATCAATAAAACAAAATCACCGCTGTACAGAACACGACGAGATCCAGACCGCCGCCGTTCACCCGGCATCGACTCGGACGACCTCGACGCAAAAACCAATGATGAAACTGTTTTTGTTAAGGCTTATGTGGCGAGACGCTTCTTGAATTCATCTCACAAGGTACGTCCATCTCGAGAGCACACCATGATCGAACGTATAAAATACAAGGTTATTTTTTTCGTCAAAAAACCAATTCACAGGACCCGTGAGGGTTACTGAATCAAAGTATGTCGCGCGACCAATGTATCGATTATTGATCCAGAATTGCAAACTTTTTCCATCTGCTGCTCTCACAAAAAGGAGTTTTCCATCTGATGCGATCTTGTCTAGGCGGAGGGAACCGCTTAATACGTAAGACGTTCCGGCAAAGGTGAAGATACGCAACCTTTCTCCTGATAAAAGCGCGCCGGGCGCCTTGCCAGTGGTCCGTGCAGTTCGTAAAGCGATCGGGGCGTCATGTTTTTCATCCAAATACAGCGCGTCTGGCTCGAATGGCACGCGCTTTGCCTGCCCATTCTTGACCATATACCACTTTCCATGGATGTCTCGCGCACGATACATCACAGAACCCGTCTTTGTGTTAATCAAGAGCTGATCAACATAGTCCCATGCTTGGCTCGCGATATTATTCGTTACCACAAACCATTCATTCCCCTTTCTCGCACGATAAACCAGCTGAGACGCCTGATTGCGGTAATACACGTTATCGATATATTCCCAGGTTGAAACGCTCACGCCATCAAGATAGAGCACATATTCTTTCTCACCCTTTTTGTCCCAAAAGTAGAGATGATTATCAATGGTTGGGATCGGTGGCGAAACGTTCGTATAAGGCCCATAGACACCATGATTCGTCTTGATAAACCAAGGACCTCTGCAAGCGTCCCACCAGACCGCGTCATGGTTTTCGCAGTTCGGGTTTTGGTCTCCCCTCCCAGGATCCTGATATCTGAACGCCCAGTCTCCGTTCGGAAGGATCGTTAAAAAATTTGCATGATATTCGGGTTCGGTTGTGGTACTTGAAAGGATAAATTTTTTATACGTCGTCCGCATCCCATTTTCGCCAGACGTCCAAAAGCCAAATCCCCATTTTGAAGCATCCTGGTAACGTACCCATTCCGTGACCAAGTTCTGCGTACTCGTTGAGACATAAGGCGCGGTCAGATGTTGAAAGAGTAATTGATCTTGTTCTTCTTCGGGATCAACCTTCGCCGTATAACGTCCATGCAAATGAGTTTGGACTCCTAAACCGGAAGCCAACAAGAAACTCGTCATGGGATACGTGCCATTCGTGGGCGTCTGAAACCATTCATAGCTGTTGTGCGTAATCTCTGTCCCATCAAAATAATTTGAGATCGCTTTTTCATCGCTTGCCCGCTCCGCGTCCGTCGGAAAATACGTCCAAACATACTGCTCGGCTCCCTCGGCTTCCGTTTCGCCAGGCAACTCTTTTTTCCATGGCCGATCTGAGAGGTCGGCGATTCGCTCTGTGCTTATTAACTTTACCGAACTGTCAAGCATGATCGGTGAAGCATTGGCAGCGCTACCCATCGCAGGAACGACCAGTGTTACCGCAAGCGTGAGGCAAATAAAGTATTTCATACATTTTATTTTACGCTTATCAATGAGGCTTGTCACTATGTCTCGCATCGCTGCGGATTCCCCCAGGAAATCCATCGGATCTTCCGTTCCAATTTTCTCACCACTGTTTGGAGATACATAAAGCTATCGCGGATGCTCACGGTGGGATTAAACCGACGAAAGTCGAATTACCACGTCCCCCTCACCGGCTTCGCGAGTCCATGGATTGCATCAAAAATCGGTCATTTAAACCGGAATGTAGAGAAAGAAAAATATGTCGAACAAATTGACTCATTCAGGGCCGGCGTTTTTTGAATAGCATGGATGGTACCTATACTTTGCGTTGCTCTCGATGTCTGGCCACCGCAAAGATATAGATGATATCCAGAATACCGACCGTATTAATGATCAACAAAATAACAAACCAAGCTTTATGGCTCAACCTCGCGGATTTCCAGAGAGAAATCCCTTTCCAAACCATGGTCCAAACAATGAGCAAGAAGAGGATAAAGGAATAGGTTGAAACTAATTGTGCGAATTGGTTCATATGAATAAAATATAAATCCCTCTCCCCTTTTTGACCAGTTCAACCAAAACGTTCTCTAGGCTTTCGATCCTTTCCACGCCAAATCGAACATCATGCGGATCATGCCGGCAATCGTTTCATCTTCGACAATAACACCAATCAAAATATTCTCATGAAAATTGATGAATGAAACTTTATTCTTGCCGTAGAGTGTTACCTCACCCTTGTACGGAAAATCCTTCCCAGGGATAAAACGCATCTTCACCTGATTCTTCTTTTCAATTCCTTGGTAGATTTTCTTGTTGTAGTACGCGCTAAATTCGCCTTCAGGAAAAATGCCGCGCGTGGTCACACCGATCTTCTCTTTTGCTTTGACGTAACGCTTGATAAACGAAGATGGCAGTAGCTTTATCAGTTCCTCGACGTTGCTGAAACCAAGCATTTCGTATGGTTCTTTTTCGCTGATATGGTCTTCGTAAACCACGAGCACACCTTCGAGACCCTCAAAAAAGCGCACTCTTGGCTTGTTCGGGGTAAGCGAAAACAAACCTTCGATCTCCGGTAGCATCTTTTTAGCTCGTTCGAGTCGATCCTCGGCAACGCTGATTTGATTCTGGGCAAAATTGACTAGTTGCGCTGGTTTTTCGATTTGATAACAAATTTTTTTGTTCCGTTCGAGCTTAGTCACTAGACCACGAGCCAATAAATCTTCAAGAATTTTATAGGTTGTGCTGCGGTTTAATTTTATGGTCTCCGCGATCTTAGAAGGAAAAGCTGTTCCCAGTTCCAAAACAGCTCCATAAACCAAAGCCGCTTTCTCTGGCAAACCAATCCCACGCAGCTCCTTAATGAGTTCAGGTT
>CAYPSC010000046.1:0-255 GCA_964413385.1 uncultured Gammaproteobacteria bacterium
GTGGCCGTGGTCAATATGGTCACTGCAATATTCGTCTTGAACCGGCCGAGCGTGGAAAGGGATACGAGTTCGTGGATGAGATTAAGGGTGGCGTGATTCCGCGTGAATACATCCAACCAATCAATAAAGGGATTCAAGAGGCGATGCAACGTGGCGTGTTGGCTGGTTATCCGGTTTTGGATGCAAAGGTAGCGCTGTTTGACGGAAGCTATCACGAGGTTGACTCATCTGAAGCGGCGTTTAAGGTGTCTGGAT
>CAYPSC010000046.1:265-1340 GCA_964413385.1 uncultured Gammaproteobacteria bacterium
GTCCAGGATGCGGCGAAAAAAGGTGGCGTGTATTTGCTCGAACCAATCATGAAAGTGGAAACCGTGACGCCAGAGCAATTTCTGGGGGACGTCATCGGTGATTTGAACGCCAAGCGTGGGCAAATTCAGGACATGACAGAACGCTCTGGTGCGCGCGTGGTGAATGCTTTGGTTCCGCTGTCTGAAATGTTTGGCTATTCAACGACGTTACGTTCGATGACGCAGGGGCGTGCGAGCTATTCCATGGAATTCTCAAATTACGGCGAGGTGCCGTCTAACGTGGCGCAGACGATCATCGAAGGAAGAGCGAAAAAGTGATAAGGCTCCTGCAAGCTTGCGGCTTTCCGAGTCGATCGCGTTGGTTGGATCGTAACCGCGAAGAAGTGTGCGCTGTATTCTAAAAAGATAGAAGGGATTTAAAAGGGCGTCATTCTTCCAGATGGCGCCTTTTGTATTGGAATTATGCACGTGGCTACTTGGTTGGAGCTTCGCGTCTTTGTTAATCCTCTTGCCTTCTTTCTCCTCTTCTGTTGATATAGCGCCATCTATGTCTTGGCAACGTATTTTAGAGACTGCTCGCCGACGGGGGATACCCATGATTGTGACCGATGTGGCCGGCCGCGAGCCACTTGTCGTCCTCTCTCTGGCTGACTACGAACGACTCATTGATCAAGAAAAGCCAATTCGGCGAACGCAAACTCCGATCCAGCAGGAAAGGGCAAAGGCTCTGTCGACATTGATACCGCCTGTGATTCAAGAAATTGCCGAAAAGCAGGCTGAACTCGAGGAAGCGTCCTTAGACTTGGTTAAAGACGGTCAAGCCAACTCGTCGAAAGAGTCTGACTTGAGCTTGGAAGAGCGATTTTATCTGGAACCGGTTGATGAGGAGGAAGAAAATTAGGGTTAGAGAAGAGAATGTGACGGATGGCTCTTGCATCATTTTTCAGTCTCTGTTATTATTTCGGCACTTCTTAATCATTCTTAAATTTTGCTAATTTTAGCTCACACGTATGGCGGAAGTCTTTCAACGCACCAAGCCGCACGTTAACGTCGGTACCATCGGTCACGTTGACCA
>CAYPSC010000046.1:1350-6773 GCA_964413385.1 uncultured Gammaproteobacteria bacterium
CGGCTGCCATTTTAGCGGTTCTCGCTGCTCACGGTCAGGCGGCTCAACATAAAGGTGTCGACGACCTTGATAAGGCTCCTGAATCCAAGGCTCGTGGTATTACGATTGCAACGGCACACACGGAATACGAATCAGAGAAGCGCCACTATGCCCACGTCGACTGTCCAGGTCACGCGGACTACATCAAGAACATGATCACGGGTGCGGCCCAAATGGATGGTGCCATCCTGGTTGTGTCTGCGACGGATGGTCCGATGCCTCAGACGCGTGAACACATTCTTTTGGCCCGCCAGGTCGGTGTGCCGGCGATTGTTGTTTTCTTGAATAAGGTAGACATGGTCGAGGACGCGGAATTGATCGACTTGGTCGAGCAAGAAATTCGCGATTTATTGAAGAAATATGAATTTGATGGTGATAAGACCCCTATTATCCGTGGTTCGGCTTTGAAGGCTCTCCAGAATCCGAATGATGAAGCAGCTTCTAAGCCGATTTTGGATCTGATCAAGGCATGTGATGAATGGATTCCTGAGCCGGTGCGTGCGACAGATAAGCCGTTCCTCATGCCAATCGAAGACGTGTTCTCAATTGAGGGTCGCGGTACGGTGGTTACGGGTCGTAACGAGCGCGGTGAGGTCAAAATCAACGAAGAAGCAGAAATTGTCGGTCTTGGTGACACAAAAAAGACGGTCGTTACGGGTATTGAAATGTTTAACAAGCAGTTGGACAAAGGTATGGCCGGTGATAATGCCGGACTTCTGTTGCGTGGTACAAAGAAGGATGAGGTAGAGCGCGGCATGGTATTGGCCAAGCCGGGTTCGATTACACCGCACGCTGAATTCGAAGCAGAAGTGTATGCCCTTACGAAAGAAGAAGGTGGGCGCCATAAACCATTCATTACAGGCTATAAACCACAGTTTTACATCCGCACTACGGACGTGACCGGAGAGGTGAAGCTTCCGGAATCAGTAGCCATGGTTCAACCTGGCGATACAGTGACGATGAATGTGACGCTGATTACGCCAGTCGCTATGGAAGAGAAGATGCGTTTTGCTATCCGTGAAGGTGGTAAGACGGTTGGCGCTGGTGTGGTTACGAAAATTATCAAATAACTACTAAAAATCGCGAGAGCTTCCGGGCTCTCCACCGAGGTATCGATTGGTTCGATGCTTCAGTGGAGATCCTGGAATGACAGGGCTCTCCATCAATGACATGTCCGACGCAAAAACAAAGGCCCCTGTGGTTACAAAGGAAGCCGGTTCGTCCCACCGAGTTCGGATCAAGATTCGTGCCTATGATCATAAAATTATTGATCAAGCCACACGAACGATTATCGAAACGGCGGAACGCACAGGTGCAAAGGTTGTAGGACCGGTGCCCTTGCCTACGGAAAAAAAACGTTGGACGGTGAACCGCTCGACATTCGTTCACAAGAATGCTCGTGAACAGTTTGAGATGCGGATTCACAAACGGATCGTGGATATTCTCGATCCAAATGCCAAGACGATCGATGCGCTCACCTCGTTGAATTTGCCAGCGGGGGTAGACGTGGAGATCAAGATGTAGTATCTTTGTTGCGCGACGTTGTTTTCCCAAGGAGTAAGTTGTTTCCCGTCATTCAACGGGATGATCCGACTCAGCGAAGTCGGATGATCGCATAACCTCCCTGTGATTTGAAAAGAACGTTCGAGTTCTTTGACCGAGTGTTTCCGTTCGCTGCGGAAGCCGGAAGTTTCATGATGAATATTCGTCGTGAGCCTTCTGGCTTTTCTGTACTCCAGTTTAGTCAGAAATCTAATGAGCGACCAATCCGAAATTCGTATGAAATTCATTCTCGGAGAAAAACTCGAGATGTCGCAGGTTTATGCGTCCGATGGGACGATTGTTCCCGTGACGCTCATCCAAGCCGGTCCGTGTGTTGTGACGCAAGTCAAGACAAAGAATACGGACGGCTATGATGCTGTGCAGGTTGGTTTTCTCTCAACCAAACGCCTTCCAAAGGCACAAGTTGGTCATTTGAAGGATCTTGAATTGAAGCGTTTTTTGCGCGAGTTCCGCATCAATGATGGAGTGGCGCAAAAGCGTGGAGACGTGATCGAGGCATCCAGCTTTCAACCGGGTGATATCGTTCAGGTGACGGGTATTTCGAAAGGAAAGGGATTTCAGGGCGTGGTTAAGCGTCATCACTTTCATGGTCATCCGGCATCGCACGGTCATAAAGATCAAGCGCGTATGCCTGGCTCCATTGGTGCTGGCGGTGTGCAGCACGTCCTCAAGGGCCGACGTATGGCTGGTCAGATGGGTTCGGAACAGGTGACCGTCAAGAATTTGAAAGTGGTCGAAGTGCGGGATGGCGGCATTCTTGCGCTCAAGGGAGCTGTGCCTGGTTCGCGCCATTCCTTGATTGAAATTGTCAGCGTCTAAATGTATGTCCACGTTGCAAATCTACAACCAAGAGGGAAAACAGGTCGGAGCACTGGACGTCTCGGACAAAATTTTTGGTGTGAAACCAAATGAGCACCTCGTGCATGAAGCGGTGGTTGCTCAGCGTACCAATGCACGTCGAACGATTGCTTCCACAAAGACACGTGGAGAA
The DNA here is from genome assembly GCA_964413385.1 of uncultured Gammaproteobacteria bacterium. Lineage (GTDB taxonomy): Bacteria > Patescibacteriota > Patescibacteriia > 2-12-FULL-60-25 > 2-12-FULL-60-25 > VGLT01. Next base: position 3,944 of record CAYPSC010000046.1, read on the forward strand.
GTTCGCGGTGGTGGCAAAAAACCGTGGAAACAGAAGGGAACAGGGCGTGCTCGACAAGGTTCTACTCGTTCTCCGCAATGGGTAGGTGGTGGCATTGTATTTGGTCCACGCAAAGAGCGCCATTTTGCAGTGAAGATGAATAAGAAGGCAAAACAAAAGGCGCTATTCATGGCCTTGTCAGATAAACTCGCATCGAAACAGATTCTTGCGCTCGAAACGGTCGCGACGGAGCCAGCGAAAACAAAAGTATTGGCTTCTACGATGAAACGTCTACCTGTAGGAAGAACGACGCTCATGGTATCACCTAGCTCTAACCCGATGTTGCTGCGCATGGCGCGTAATTTACCGCATGTGAAATTGGTTACTGCGAACACGCTTAACTTGGTAGATGTGCTCGCATTTCGTTCCATCGTGTTCTTAAAGGACGCGGTGCCTGTCTTTGAGAAGATTTACGCTTAAACCTATGGGATTCTTTGATCGTTTTCGCAAAAAAACAGACGCTGCTTCTCTCAAGAAGGCTACTGCACCCGTCTCTAAAGAGTTGGAGGCAGTAAAGCAGGTGCGTTCGACGGCTGAAGAGACTCCATTAAAGAAGGCGGTAGGTGGGAATGGGCTCTCAGCCGCTCTGTTGCGTCATCCACATGTGAGTGAGAAAGCTGCATCCGTGACGAGTCAGGGGACGTATGTTTTTGATGTGCCAGTGGATGCGGAAAAAATTTCTATTAAGAAAGCGGTTGAGGCGTTGTATAAAGTAAAGGTCGTGGGTGTACGCACGATCCGCCACGATGGAAAACCGGTGTATCGAGGGCGTCGTGCTGGTTGCCGTCAGACATGGAAGAAGGCGATGGTGACGCTTGCTAAAGATCAAAAGATTGATCTCTACGAAGGAGTTTAACGAATGACTTATGCCGATTAAGCAATATCGTCCCGTGACTAAAGGGCGCCGCATCTCCTCGGTGCAGGATTTTTCTGATGTGACACGCACAGAGCCGGAAAAATCGCTGATTCGTCTTCGTAAGGAATTTGCTGGACGCACGGGTGGAAAGATTACGGTTCGCCACAAAGGATCCGGTCATAAACAATTCATTCGTGATGTGGATTTTATTCGTGATCGTTTTGATATCCCCGCGACCATCACTTCTATCGAATATGACCCGAACCGAGGAGCGCGTATTGGACTTCTTATTTATAAGGATGGTGTGAAGCGCTACATGTTGTTGCCAGACGGGATGCGTGTTGGCGATACGGTGGTTTCTTCCCAAAAGGAAGCGGAAATCAGCACGGGCAATCGTCTTCCGCTTGAGAAAATACCGGTTGGTACGTTTATCCATGCGGTGGAGTTGACTCCTGGTAAGGGGGCGCAGATGGGCCGTGGCGCTGGTACCTTTATCGAATTCATGGCTATTGAAGGCGACATGGCGACGTTGCGCTTGCCGTCCGGTGAAATCCGTCGTGTGCCCAAGGCTTGTATGGCGACCATTGGAACGGTTTCAAATCCGGATTGGCATTTGGTCCGCTGGGGAAAAGCGGGACGTATGCGCCATCGTGGGATCCGCCCGACGGTTCGTGGAAAGGTCATGAATCCGGTAGATCACCCACATGGTGGTGGTGAGGGGAAGCATCCGATTGGTATGAAGTTTGCCAAAACAAAGTGGGGCAAGCATGCCTTGGGTGTGAAGACGCGTCGAAAGAATCGTGTATCTGATCGCCACATCTTAACCCGCCGTGGCGGCAAGAAATTGTAATCCTATGTCTCGCAGTCTAAAAAAAGGTCCGTTTACGGATGCGAAGCTTCTTGCCAAGGTGGCAAAGCTGAAACCGAACGATAAAACCATCATCAAGACGTGGTCACGTGCATCGACGATCACGCCGGTCATGGTAGGAAAGACATTTGGCGTACACAATGGACGCGTCCATGTCCCGGTGTTTGTTGTAGAAAATATGGTCGGCCATAAACTGGGTGAATTCGCACCAACGCGCAAGTTCGTCAAGCATGGTGGCAAATTAACGAAGGCATTGGAAACACCGGCAGCAGCGGGGGCCCCGGCGGCTCCGGCAGCAGCGCCTGCAGCTAAGTCCTCCAAAGGCGGATCCGCTTCTGGTGGGAAATAATTTCTATGGACGTCTACGCTTCTCTCCGTTTTCTTCACATGTCGCCTCGCAAAGTGCGGTTGGTTATTGATGCCATCCGCGGCTTAGATGTGCGCGAAGCAGAAACGCGCTTAACCTTCATGAAACAAAGTGCGGCAAGACCGGTTCTGAAATTGCTTCGTTCTGCCATGGCAAATGCGGAACATAATTTTCAGCTGTCGAAAAATGATTTGATGGTTAAGATTATCACGGCAGATGGTGGGCCGACGCTCAAGCGTTTTGCACCGCGCGCGTTTGGTCGCGCCGCGCCGATTCGGAAGCGTACGACGCATATTGAGCTCACTCTTGCTCCAAAAACAGAAGTGAAATCGGGTAAAAAGTCGAAAGCGAAGCTGGTAACTGCTAAAAAGACAACGACCAAAACTTCTTCATCCTATGGGTCATAAAGTTCATCCAACGGTATTCCGTCTTGGGACGACCACTACCTGGCCGGCGCGTTGGTTTGCGCGACAGCAATCCTATCGTGATCAGTTGCGTCAGGATCTCATGCTCCGTGAATTCCTTCAGAAAGAGTTGAAAGATGCAGCGGTACAACGCATTGAAATTGAGCGTTCTCGCGGAGCCTTATCGATTGTCATTCGTACAGCAAAACCTGGTCTTGTGATTGGTCGTTCTGGGGATGGCGCGGAAGCATTGAAGAAAAAGATTATCAAGAAGTTTTTTCCCATGACGTCTAAGA
>CAYPSC010000047.1:0-6766 GCA_964413385.1 uncultured Gammaproteobacteria bacterium
AAATGGATGAATCTCTCATTAAGTACGCGGAAGTCTCCTTGACCAACGCGAACATGCTCAACTTGCGTGCGACGCCGATTGAATTGGTAGCCGCGCCAGGAGCAGGAAAAATGATTGAATTCCTCTCTGCTGAATTGTTTTTCGACTATACCGGTGCATACACCGAGACCGCCGATAACATGGCGATCAAGTATACGGATGGTTCTGGCGCTGCCGTGTCTGAAACCATTGAAGCCACTGGCTTCGTGGATGCCACGGCTGATTCCGTGATTCGTGTCGCTCCAGCGACCAGCGCGGTACTCGCCAAGACTGCCAGCGAAAACAAAAAACTCGTGCTTCACAACACGGGTGACGGTGAATATGGCGGTGGAAACGCTGCTAACGCCGTACGTGTGAAGGTGGCTTATCGCGTTCACGCGACAGGATTCTAATTGATTCCCTCACTCCCTTTATGGGGAGTGGGATGAATTAACTATAACCCTATGACTGGTTCAGAAATCATCGCCAAATTTGAAACATACACGGACGATACGACCGAGCTTAGCTCTGACGAAGAGTTGGCTTTGTTGAACAAGGTGTATCACAAAGTTTGTGATGATCGCCCATGGGAAATCCTGAAAAAAGAGGCATCTGGCACGCTTTCTTCGACGACGCAGATCACTTTACCAACGGATTTTGCACATTTCCTAGATAACTACGGAAGCACAGATAACTCGGCGTCTATCGAAACGAATGCTCGCCCGCGCGTCATCTGGATCAATGACACTCCTATTCAAATCGTAAATTGGTCAGATCGTAAACAGTATTTGAATAACGCCAGGTTTGCCTACGTTGATATTGCGTCAATGCTGGTTAAGTTTTGTGGCGCACAACCAGGTGGAGCGACGTATAGCTTCGATTATAAGGCTGTTCCAGCGGATCTTACGACTACCACATCCCCTATTTTCCCTACTCGTTTCCACCACATCCTCTATCACATGATGGCTTCGGAAGACATGATTATTCAACTCTTTGACAAGGCACGAAGTCGTGAACAAGAAAATCGCGCTCTTGCTGCTGGGTATCTTGCCGACATGGCTTTGTGGAACGCCAATTTGCAAAACGACTAATTATGGATCATATCCTTCCCGCTTTTGTAAGCGGAATTCACAACCTAATCGATCCAGAGAACATCCCGAAAGATGCGGCTCAAGATAGCCAAAATTTCGTGACTCAAGATGGGAAGGAAGTTTTGATTCCAGGACGTACCTTACTTGGTTCACAAGGTGCAGTCGGTGGAATGACTGGTATTCACAAGGGATATAAGGTCGATGGTACGACGGTTTTGTATGCGAAGTTTGGGACCGCTATCAAGTATTGGGATGGTTCCGCTTGGCAAAACAGCATTACCGGATTGAATGCTAATGACGAATACACGTTTGCCAACTATGCTTCACAATCTGGCGCGTTTACGTTCGTGAATGGTCCAACAGCTTTTTACAAGATCATCAATTCTCATCCGGCCAGTCCAATCAACATTTACGATTCAACCAAGAATTTCTACGGATACATCTTAATCGATCGTGGTCGCATGTTGCTGTGGAATCGCGATAAAGACAAAACAGGTCTCTATGGATCATGGATCGATCGTCAAGATTCAACCGTTTATACCACCGTCACGGGAGAAGCGTTGGGTATTCTTGGTTCCAAGCATTACACCGGAACGTTGACATTCAAAGGTTCAACGAAACGAAACTGCTTTGGCGTAACGATTAAAGCCAATACTGGCGCTGGGTTGGAGACGTTTACCGATGATTTCAAGGGCAATTTAACGTCTGATAAAGGCGGGACGGGGACGATCAACTATTCCACGGGTGACTATGACGTGACTTTTAACGGTACAACAACGGGCGCCGTGACAGGCGACTATCAGTGGGAAGATTCGACCGCAAAAGGTGTCGCAGATTTCAGCAAATCAGCTACTCGTCTTGCTGGTGAAGGCTTTGTATTCCCTCAAGATGAAGGTGGTGATGCAATTTTAAACGTATTGATTGGACAGGATGGTAATTATTACTCGATCAAGTCGCACAGTTCCTACATCCTGTCTTTGGATGCGGACGATACGGGCGCTACGAACGAAGTTTATCGCAAAGGGATCGGTATCCCCTATTTCCGCGCGGCCATTTCAACGGATAAAGGGATCATTTTCATTGATACCAACAACCCAACCAAGCCTGAATTGAAGCTTTTGGCGCGAAACAAGACGGGTACATCCATTGAGCCGTACATCATCCTTCCTCATTTCAAATTTGCCAATTACGTCTACGACCATGCGGTCTTTGCAACGTACGATCGTTGGATTTTGATTTATTGTCGTACGTCAGATTCGACCACGAATAACAAAATCTTGCTGGTAAATATCGATGCAAAGACGGTAAATACCTCTTCCTTCACAGGAAACGGTTCTGTGCAGGATGGGTCAAAACTTTATGTCGCGGATTCCGTGAGTTTAAGCGTTATTTCAACATTCGATGGCTTCGATGATCTGGGAAATATCATTGATGCCTACTGGATCGGAAAAGATGAATTGATTGGTACAGAACAGTTGAAAAAAATCCGTCGATTACGCTTTAAAGGCCACATTGATCCAGATCAAAAGGTTGGAGTCTACATCAACCTCGATGAATACGGATTTCAAAAGGTTGGAACTATTGTCGGAAATGCTTCTTACGTCAATTACAGCGAGGCGCAGACGGTTGGATCGAACTTTATCGGTCAATCACAAATCGGCGGTGATGATATTACGAATTCATATGGGTATTTCATGGAAATGAAGGTGCGGACGGGTAAATTTCGAAAAATTGCAGTGAAACTCGTTCCAGAAGGTGTTGGATACTTCGACTTCGACACGATTGTGCTTTGGGACACGCTTCTCTTTGAGAATCGAATGCCAAAAGCCTATCGCTCTAAGCAAAATGTTTCCCTTGATGGGACCAAAACAGATCAATAAACCTCTATGTCTACAAAACTCGCCAAGATCGTTGCTGACTTTCGAACGCAGCTCGCGTCAGAGATTGCCGTTGGTGGAACATCTGCAACTCTGCAATCAGCCACGGATGATGACGGAATTGCTTTACCGGATGGGATTTATTTCTTCACGATTGACGGAAACAACTCTCAAAAGGAACACATTGTTTGCACAAAAACAGGCACATCGCTTTCGAGCATCAAAACCGTTTCTCGCCAAGGCGTGCAAGCATCTGGCGTGGTGCGAAAGCATCGCATTGGAGCAACGGTCGTCTTAACAGACTTCGCCCATCTTCGCTATATCAACGATCTTTTGGATGGTACAACAGCTCTGAATGGAGCAAGCCCTCTAAAATACGACGCAGCTCCAACGTTTACCTACGGTCAACAACAACTCGTAACTTGGGATAAAGCAAAGGATTACGCAGACTCATTGACCTTTGCTGGTGCACCAGATGCAGACGAGATCACGAAAGGCATCATTGAATTAGCGACCAACGCTGAAATGGGGACGCATACGAGCACCGGTTCAACGGGAGCTCGCCTAGTTCCGCCAAACGACCAACTCGTTAAAACATCTTCAGGAGCGGGTGATGAAAACAAAATTGGAATTCTTGATTCATCCGGAAAATTTGCTGTTGGATTCATTCCAACTGTGCCAGTAGCTCAAGGAGGAACGGGACAAACGACGAAAAAAGAGGGGTTTGACGCATTGGCGCCAACAACCACCAAAGGCGATCTTATTGTGAGTGATGGATCAGATAACGTCCGCCTTGGCGTAGGAACAGATAACTACGTTTTGAGCGCGGCAAGCGGTGAAGCATCTGGCGTGAAGTGGAATCCTGTCACATCACTCGCCTCTTTTATGACGCTGTTTTCAGCATCCACGAGTGCCGTGGTTGCCGCGAGAACGACCTTAAGCGAACAAAACTTGTTCTCCATCGCTGTTCCAGGAGGAACGCTCGGATCAACGCATGGATTGCGCGGCTGGGTATGGATTAACGCGGTAGGTACGGCTTTAACGACAGATACAATCACTCTTCGATTGAAGTATGGGTCGACTACGATGATATCTATTACGACAAAGCCAAATGTCGGAAGCAATGGATTATATCTCTTGCAGTTTGTCTTGATGGCAAATGCTGCAACCAATGCACAAAAGGCTTCCTTAATGTTCCTTGATCCAGGAGCGGCCACGTTCGCTTTCCAGGTCCAAATCGGAGGTGGAACCGCGGCAGAAGACTCTACAGCAGCAAAAAACTTGATCTTGAGTGCTCAATCCAGCGCCAACGACAGCCAAGGAGTGACCTTAGATCACTATATGATTGACCTTTTCTAAATTTATGACGCAAGACCCCTTTGTTTCTACAGACCCCGACGTTCAAGCGAAATTGATCGCTATGGGCGCTAAAGGGGCCTCTCCAGATTCTCAAGTTCAGACCATGGCGGTGAGTAAAGTCACGCCTGGTGTTATGGTTCCAGGAACGACCGTTGGATCAACGCCAAGCGGACAGGGTATTCCTTCTGTACCGACGGTTTTTCAGGCATATACAGCTTCAAATCCTACAGCGACTTCATCCGTACCGTCTTCCGGTACTCCAAGTTCAAATATAGATGGGAGTAGCAATGGAACTGGTACTACGCCAACAGCCACAACCGGAACTACTGCTGGTCAAGCCTATCAAGGACTCATGCCTTCAGAAGATCCGGCTCTTGCCGCTGCTCATGCTTCACGAGAGCAGATGTTAAAGGATTCACAAAATCCAATTAACGAACAGTCTATTCGTGATGCGACGGTCCAAAAATTCCAAAACGAAATTGATGCGCTTAATCAATTTTATGTTCAGAAGAAGGCACAGGCTCTTGCCGCATTACGTCCAGCCGCAGAAGCGCGACTTGGTTCGAATGCTGCTATTCAGGCTCGCCGTGGAATGTTGGGAGGTGATTTTGGAGCTGCACAGACAGATAAAGTAACGGGATACAATGCCTCAATTGAACAGGCAAAGGCCGAAGAAATTGACGCTGAACGAAACGCTGCTGTTCAGAGCCTTCTTGGAAAGGCGCGCGATCAGGCGCAGGCGGAAATCGACGCGAAGTTAGCCGCGCGTAAGCAAGGAGCGCAGGAATATATCGATTTCTTGAAGGGTGCGGCAGAACGAAAGGTGCAACGTGTCACGGATACAGTGAACAACATTTTGGCAACCAATATCACGCCAGATGACAATACCTACGCGGCTCTTGCAAAGGAACTTGGTATTACGCCAGAACAGCTCAAGGCAAAATATAACGCCATGAAGGTGACGGCGGATGCAGAAAAGGCAAAAAATGCACCGAAGGCAATGGAAATCAATCCAGGAAATACGGTGATTGATCCAGTGACAGGAAAAGTCATTTATCAGGCGCCGGCGAAGGATAACATCCCAGCGAGTGCGCAAGAATATGAATACGCCGTAAAAAATGGATATAAAGGCTCATATACTGACTATCAAAACGAGGATGCAAATCGAAAAGCTCGTGTTGAAAAGGCATTGAGTGGCGGTCTTGATTCATTAACGGCTGGGCGTGTTGATCGTATTGCCGGACAATTCGATAATGAGCCTATCGTTAAAAATTATAATGTTGTTTTAGAGGGGAAAAATTTCGTTCAGTCTATCCCAAGTGACACAAAAAATCCGGCAGATCAGCAGGGTCTAATTTATGCTTTTGCGAAGGCCATGGACCCAAATAGCGTCGTTCGTGAAGGAGAATATGCGACGGTGCAAAAATATGCTCAAAGCTGGGCGCAATCATTTGGATTTAATGCTGAACGCATCTTTAGCAACAGCCCATTTTTGAGCGTCGAAGCCATCAAAAACATGAAGGATACGATCAATAAAAAGTATAGCGCTATCCAGTCACAGTATAATAATTTGACTAGTGAATATGGTCGCAGAATTAACCGCGTTACAGGGATGGGTGACGGCACAGACTATTTAAGCAACTATGCTAATGGAGCAACAACCCAAGGTTCCACGTCTAATTCTACGTCTGACTATTCTTCAAAAATTCAAGGAGCTAGGGAACAGGGATATTCGTCAAATGAGATCATCCAATATTTACAGGGAGATCCAGCGCTTAGCGGAAAAATCAATCAAGCCCTCCAGTCTGGTCATTCAGCAGACGAAATATTGCAATACCTTCAGGGATCAGCTTTTAACCAGCCCCTAAGCATGGGCGAAAAAGGCTTGAATAAGTTAGCCAGCTCTCTTGTATCACAAGAAAGCGGCGGTAACTATTCTTCCATCGGTCAAATTCCAGCTGGATTAGGATATACGGAAGCAGACAGAGCACTTGGAAAGTACCAAATTGTCCCTAAATTTCATTTTTCTAAGATTGGATTGGCTAATACGCCTACAAACAGAAAACTCTTCTTAGAAACTCCGGCGTTGCAAGACCAACTGTTTGAAAAAATCATTGGTGGTCTCGCCCAACAATATAACAATGATCCTGCAAAGATTGCCGCTGCTTATTACGGAGGATCGAATGGAGCAAAAGTCGTTGGAACGGCAGCAGGAAACAAGCCTCAGTATGCAGGCGGAAAAAAGTATCCGAGTATTAACGAGTACGTCAATTCCGTGTTAAGTCGTCTCTCTTAAAAATATGCCTCAAAAAAGTTTAGACCAAATTTTTGGCGGATCGACTGCCACAACACAAAATACGTCCACTAAACGTCAGTCACTGGATGATATTTTTAAGGGAACGCCACAAGTCCCGACTACGC
>CAYPSC010000048.1:0-312 GCA_964413385.1 uncultured Gammaproteobacteria bacterium
ACCACTCGCTGAAGTACACGCTGTTCCTGCCAACACGATTCCTTGCTCATCCAGGTTGCGTAACTTTTCTTCGGAGACGTTTGGGATATCGGAGGTCACGACTTCTGGCCCAAGCTTGGTATCACGAACATCGATCACGTGGTGCTCAATATGGATGGAAGTGAAACGATCAGTGTGAACCAAACGTTCACTCAAAATAATAGCATCTTCGTAGTTGTAGCCATCCCAGCTCAAGAACGTGCAGAGCAGGTTTTGGCCAAGCGCCAGTTCTCCGTGCTGACAGGAGGTTCCATCAACCAAGACTTCTCCGGC
>CAYPSC010000048.1:322-6746 GCA_964413385.1 uncultured Gammaproteobacteria bacterium
GACGACTGGTCGCTGGTTGATGCACGTAGAGCTGTTGGAACGCTGAAATTTCATGAGGTCGTAACGGCGCATCTGACCATCTGCGGTTTGTAATTCCAAGTGTTTTGCAGAAACCGAAACGACCACTCCGTCGTCTGGGGCGATGATTGTGTGACCGGAATCGATAGCCGCACGGCGCTCGACACCCGTCCCGACAATCGGCGCATCTGGTTTGATACATGGCACAGCCTGGCGTTGCATGTTTGTTCCCATGAGCGCGCGGTGACCATCGTCATGTTCCACGAACGGAATGAGCGACGTGCCAACGGATAGAATGTGCTTGGAAGAAACATCGACATAATCGATTTCATGCACATCAGCCATGACTGGTTCGCCATTTTTACGCACACTGGCACGCTCCACTAAGAAACGTCCGTTTTTATCAATAGGCGTTGTGGCCGGAGCCGTCGTTCCACGCTCTTCTGTGAAAGCATTCAAGTAAACAATCTCATTCGTCACGCGTGGGATGATTGGCAGCTTTTCGATCGACACTTTTTTCAATTGTTCTGCCGCTTTTTTATCCACTTCTTCGTTTGCCTTCATCACGATCTTTCCTTCGCCATCGCGGATATCCACGCGTACATTTTCGCCAATCGCATCCTTCCCATCATTCAACGCCCAAGCCTTCACCTTCCGATACGGCGCCTCAATAAATCCATAATCGTTGATACGAGCATAGCACGCCATGTGACCCACGAGACCGATGTTCGGACCTTCCGGAGAAGCGATTGGGCAGATGCGTCCATAATGCGTACGATGCACGTCACGAACATCGAAACCCGCGCGTTCACGCGTCAAACCGCCAGGACCCGTCGCGGATAGACGACGCTTGTGTTCGAGCTCAGACAGCGGGTTTACCTGGTCCATGAACTGCGAGAGCTGCGAGCTCATGTAGAATTCACGGCACGCGCCAATCACCGGGCGAGCATTAATCAATTTCGCCGGGGTGAGCGCGGTGATATCGAGCGTCGACATGCGGTCCTTAACGATACGCTCCTTGCGCGCGAGACCGATACGGACGCGACTCTGAACCAATTCACCAACCGCGCGGACGCGACGGTTTCCCAAGTGGTCAACATCGTCTGCCTCTTCCTGGCTAATGTTCAAGCGAATGATTTCGCGGAGAATTTGTACCAAATCCTCTTTCGTCAAAATACGGTGCTCTTCTTTTACCACGTATTCGTGATCGGCCCGCAACCCAAAACGCTGATTGAACTTATAGCGGCCAACCGAACCTAAATCGTAGCGGTCAAAATTGAAGAACATGGAGTGAATCAACGACTTCGCGTTATCAGAAGTCGCCAAATCACCCGGACGAATACGCTTGTACACTTCAATCGATCCTTCTTCTTCATTCTTGGAAGCATCCTTAGCGAGCGTCGCCTCTACGTAATTGTTCAGTGGGTGGATATTCACGTCCGTGAACAGCTTTGTTATCTCTTCGTCACTCCCGATGCCGAACGCGCGCAACAAAGCCGTCGCAGCCACCTTGCGCTTGCGATCAATCTTTACCCAGATCACGTTGTTGTTATCGGTTTCAAATTCCAACCAGGCGCCACGGTTTGGAATAACTTTTGCACCATAATAACGGCGACCGTGAGCAAATTCAGCGGTGAAAAAGGCACCGGCTGAACGGACCAATTGCGTGACAACCACACGTTCAATACCGTTGATGATGAACGTGCCGCGGTCGGTCATGAGAGGCAAGTCCCCCAAGTACACTTCTTGCTCTTTTTCTGATTGCGTCCGCTTGTTGATCAACTTCATTTTGACGCGCAACGGCGCTTCGTAGTTGATGTTTTTGGCCTTGGACGTCTTTTCGTCGAACTTGGCCTCGTCGAAGAAATAATCGACGAAATACAATTCAAGATCCCGTCCGATGAAATCTTTAATCGGCGAGATCTCTTTGAACAATTCCCGAATTCCTTCCTCCAAAAACCACCGGTAAGATGCTTTTTGAACCTCGATCAGGTCGGGTAACGCCATGGCGTCACGCGCGGCCGTGAAATACCGACGCTCCTGTTCCTGAGGAACTTGTCGGCGGAATTGCATCGCAGGCATGTGGCGATGAGATATTTAACGCGGCACGCTCCTAGACGAAACTGGGAACGAAATGACCCGGCAGCCTGATTTGCCCCAGTGACCGCACAGGAAACCGTGACGCGTGTGGCGGGTTTTCCCTGGCGTTGTACCAAGAAAACCTTTTTTTCATTAAAGGCGAGATAAACAGCAAACTCGTCGAAGAACAATCAAAGCTCCCTCCCCATGTCCCCAACATGAGGTGAGAGCGCTTTTTTTACTTAATCGTTCAACATTTTTAAAAACCCCAGGCCGTTTTTGCGTTCGCAAATCTACCATGAACAAAAAATTGCGTCAAGGACTGAATGCAACAGACAAAAACAACGGACACACCCTGTGTCGCCCCTGGTGCCGCGGGGTGTGTTTATTTTAAGAAACCCACCAACTTAGTCGACCTTTCTTTTATGGCTTTACGTAAGCCAAAGGATTAGCGCGCTTGCCGTTGACGTAAACTTCAAAATGGAGGTGTGTACCCGTGGAACGGCCAGTCGTGCCAACCATGCCAATCACTTGCCCCTGCTTTACCACATCACCATCTTTGACAAACAGCTTTGAAGCATGGCTGTACCGCGTCTTATATCCATTCTGGTGATCGATCATGACCATAAGACCATAGCCTCCGCTATTCCAGCCAGCTGTTTCCACAACACCGTCAGCCGCTGCATAAATTGCATCCGTGTAATCACCGTTGATATCAACACCTGTGTGTTGCCAACCGTAGTACTGGTTAATCAAGCGCTGGACTGATGGCCAGATCAATTTGGCCGCCGTCTTCACTTCTTCATCCGGCGGTTTTAGACGCGTATCATCTTTTGCACTCAGTTCTTGATATTGATCTAAGGCTTTTCCTGGAATGCGAGAAATCGGTACATTTGGACGCAAGGCAACCGGAGGCTTTGGAGTCACCCTTGGCGGAGCCGGGGGAGTCCCGCCAGGGATAACCAATTCATCTCCCACGGCTAGGACATGGTTCGTGGTCAGATGATTGATCTCGTAAATTTTATCCGCATCAGCTTGATAGAGCTTGGCAATCTTTTCGACCGTGTCGCCCTTCTTTATCACATGCAGCACACCTGAAACCGGAGGAATCTTGAGTGTATCTCCAGGTTTGATAGATGCACGCGCGTCTAATTTATTGGCCCAGGTGATCGTTCCGACGTTCACGCCAAAGGATTGAGCAATAGAGGCAACCGTGTCCCCTGATTTTACTGTATACATCTCGGTTTCCGTTCGATTGACAATAACCGATTCGGAAGGAGCGCCAATGTTATCCACGCCCGGCTGCGCCACGATAGTTCCGGGCACATTAGAATCTGCCAGCGCTTGGCCAGCATCGTTTTCGTAATCGTAATCAACGCTCGGCAAGGCAACGAGCGTTGTTGATCCGAGATAGTTTGCGTTTTTTGCTATGGTCTCTGGACGCACCGTTTCTTCTACAACCTCATCACGTCCATCGGTCACGAGCGTATAAAGCATGCTGCGCTGGCCCGCATCAAATGCCGTCGCGTTTTTTGGTTGCAGTTGGCTCGCGATCGTTACCAGCGAAATCAATAATAAAACAACATGAAAAACGTAACGGTTTGTAAAAAGGAGTAAGAACACGCCCCGTGCAGAAGCGAATAAATGGCTCAATCGGATACGCAACAGAACACAAAAAGAATATTGCGGAAATAAAATAAGGCGCTTTGATACTCGAAAAACGATTCGAAGGATATAAAAAATCGGTTTCAAAACAAAACCAATCCCGTGCATGAGAAGGCGTAATCCTCGCAAGAGAAGAAGGGCTGTTTTTGCGAGAAGGCGCTGAAAACTACGCTTCATAGAGCAATCAAGAACTTAACAATTTTAGCCGCCTGAGTCAATGGTTCACCTAACATTTTTTGCTAAAATTAGCCATATTTCGTTCAACAGGAAAGGGCATGTCGGTACTGTAAAGCCTCGGTTACCTGGGGCGCATCAACCTCTTCTCGAATCGCGAGATCAGTGATCGTTTGACTGACTTTGAGGAGTCGAAAGTAGGCACGAGCAGACAAACGGTAGTGATCAACGGCATGAGCAAGTAAACGACGCGCTTCGGGCGTGAGGCTGATGTGGCGTCTCGCTTGATCGCTCGATAGTTCCGCATTTGTTTGGATATTCAGCGAACGCCAGCGATCGGTTTGGCGATCTCTCGCCCGTTGAACGCGTTCACGGATAACAGTACTAGCCTCTGCCGGCTCGGTCACGGTCAATTCCTGGGTTTTTACTTTAGGAACCTCGACAAACAAATCGATCCGATCGAGCAACGGACCACTTAACCGTTTGCGATATTTTGAAATCTGGAGTGGTGAACAGGTACAGGCTTGATCTTGATCAGTCAAAAAACCACACGGACATGGGTTGAGGGCGGCAAGTAAGGTAAAACGCGCGGGAAAAGTCACACTGCCCTGGGCACGGCTCACCGTGACGCAGCCATCTTCTAATGGTTGACGGAGACTCTCAATCACCGGACGGGAGAATTCCAAAAATTCATCAAGAAAGAGAACGCCGCGGTGAGCCAATGAAATCTCTCCTGGTCGGGGGACGGTTCCGCCACCAACTAACGATGGGGCGCTTGCGCTATGATGCGGGGCACGAAAGGGGCGCGCGCGAATAATACCATCCGATGGTAGCAGTCCAGCAACAGAATGGATGCGCGTAACAGCGAGAGCCTCTTCTGGGAGTAATTGTGGAAGAATCGAGGGAAAACATCTGGCCAACAACGTTTTCCCCGAACCAGGAGGGCCTTGCATAAGCATGTTATGGCCACCGGCAGCTGCAATTTCGAGTGCACGACGTGCCTGCAACTGACCACGCACAGCAGAAAAATCCGCTTCAATGGTTGACTGCTCTAAAGAGATAACACGTTGCGGTTCATGTTCGAGGATAGTTCTGCTAATGACATGATCAATGACAGCGCGCAAATGTTTTGCGGGATGGATAGCGACACCTTCTACCAATGCCGCTTCTTTGGCGTTTGCTTCTGGCAAAATCAGTTCTTGAATTCCGCGTTCTCTGGCAAGAAGAGCAAAGGAAAGAGCGCCGTGGATGGGGCGGAGAGAGCCATCCAAGCCGAGCTCTCCAGCAAACATCCGCCTATGTTCTCCTTCAAGTGGGATATCACCTTGGGCCATAAGGATCGCGAGAGCAATCGGCAGATCAAATGGCGTGCCTGTTTTACGCAAATCAGCCGGAGCAAGATTAACCGTAACGCGCGTACGCGGGAACGGGGCGTCCGCATGCTTCATCGCACTTTTGACACGTTCTCTGGCTTCTTGAATGGCAGCATCCGGCAGACCCACAATGACGAAGGCACCAAGACCGGGAGAGATATCTGCCTCCACATCAACCGCGTGAGCTTCGAGGCCAAGGATGGAAGCGGTCAAAATATGAGAAGACATAGCAAACAAAGATTTAAGATCTAAATTTTGAAGGGAAATTTAACCTGAATTTACGTAGAATAGCTGTGAAAATATATATAAACTCGTTTCCCTCCTGGATATATTCCTGCCTCAATTTTTCCATTTCCGGTGTCATTACATTTAAAAGCCTTAACCAATAGACCGTCTCTTTTGCCTCTTTACGCGAAATTTTTATGCGCATCATAAAATCCCTATCTCCTAGCGAGGCGTTCGCTTCAAGATAGTTAGCTCCCACAGAACCTGACGATCGTGCAATCTGTTTTATATCTTCAGTATTCGTGATTGTCTTTGGTAATTTTGAAACAAAATATCTTATGTTTCTTGCGAACTTTATCGTGCGATCCTCTAAGTCATATTTCTTCATAACTAAATAGGGACCCATTTAGATCTTAAATTTTTTTATTTTTCATTTTCCTCTATCTACTCCGTTCCACGCTTTGTTTTTCTTGTCCAGGGGATAACTCCCACAAACCAAAGGACACCAACAAGGATTGCACCATCTGCGATATTAACGGCGGAATGACCGAACAACAAAAGCCAATCGCGTACATAACCCAGGTATAGTCGATCAATCAAATTGCCTAGAGCACCCGCAAGAAGAACACAGAGAGCGAGGAAGGGTCTGGCACGTTCTTGGCGAGCGTACAACAAAATACCTCCGAACAGCGCCAAGCAAGCAATAATACTAAAGACAATGATTATTAGCCGCGGCAATGGGAGACTTGCAGTGATACCAAAATTTTTGTAACGAATGAATTGTATCCAACCATTAAACAAAGAAAAGCCAGATCCCATCATTGGATTTTTAAAAAAGGTATCTTTAATAAACTGATCGAGGAGGAGAATCGTTACAAACAATCCCATCC
>CAYPSC010000049.1:0-6616 GCA_964413385.1 uncultured Gammaproteobacteria bacterium
GAGTTGCTCACCGGGCTGTTAGTTCGCTGCTTACTTGCTGGGTTTCTTTCTCCGATTTCTGAAACGACCCTTCTTGGTACCTGCCTGGCTGTAGTACCTCTCTCGGGCGGATTGGAAATCCTTGAGCTTCTTTGGGAGGTCGGAATCTGCTTCGTACAGCCAAGCGAAGACCTGATCTTCTGGATGCGCTTCAAGAAGGTGCCTAAACGATTTCCTCGGTGTGATCCCGTTGAGAAAGTGGGCACCTTCGGGAAGCATATCCTGCCATGGCTTGATTCTGTCCCCGAAGCCAGGGTCGCGTGTAGGTTCTTGGTACTCCTCTTCACGAACTCCTATTTCGACGCTGAAGACCAAATTGGTCCAGTAGTCTGGGTCGAACAGTGATGCGAAACAACGAACGGTTGCTAGGCTTACGTCGTATTTACTCGCCAAGGTGTAAACCACAATAGAGAGGGGATAACGAAGCAATGGATCTTGTAGAAGCGTTCTCACTTCGCGGTTGTTTGGTAGGGCCTTAAAGAGCTCTGATGCCCGCTCTACCAAGTACTCGTCGTTGTAGGATGCGGGGTCGTTAAGAAGATGACGTACGGCCAGAATACGCCTGGCTACAGGGAATTTACGCGGCGCTCCGATGATCTCGGTAAGGCTACCCGAGAGATAACCGTTCTCCAGTAGGTACGCTGTGATTTCTGGGTTTCCCGCGCTATCGAAGAGGCGCTTTGCGGCGCGCTTTCGGGAGTGAACGGGCAATTCCTCTATGTGTCTTACGAGGAGTTCTGGAGGAATCGTGGAGTGTTTGACCATAGCTGTGAACTGAGCCAGGCTCACTCCCTGCCAATTGATTTGTGCCGCGAGCCTTTTGGGGGTCGCTACGATTCCGTGTGGGCTAACCCAATCAGCTGGACTCGTCGCTGCCAGGAGCGCGAAACCTGGCCCTATGTCGATCTCGTCGTCGTCGATCTGAATGAAGACATCTTCACGGATGCTTGGTCCGATCACTTCCCCCGTCCCATTTCGTAGGTATGTGGCGCTTGCCAATGCGAGATCTCGGAGCAGGGTTTGATCTGCTTGCGTCTCCAAATTCAATCCGCGGCTGGCCATCCGAGCCATGAAGGCTGCTGTGGCTTCTTCGGCCGTGATTTGTCTTAGTGCGCGGATGCCAGCGAGATATTCCGTGCGGGTAAGAATATCTCCATCCAGTCTCCTAGAAGACGCCGCGCACAAGATTTGGGTATTGATCCAAGTCCGCTCGATGTCTCGGAGCAAGTCACCCCTCACGGGGCGATCCTTGATGATGCGCGGAAGGTGCATAGGGAGCCGCCTAAGCAGTTCGAGTTTTCTTGTGAGCGCTGGTGCGTTAGCAAGGAATTTTTGCGCTGCGTCGACGTCGGTTCCTGGGATGAGGTCTTCGTTAAGGAGGCGTTCTCCGAGATGCGGAGGGCAGTCTTTCGGATCGAGGAACAGAGGCAGGATGAAGGCGATGCTGCCTTCTTGGGTTGGGGCATAACGCGAAAGGACGATGCCTGAACCCGAACAGTTTAGCGCTACGAGTTGTTGGTTTGTCCGGTAGACTTCGTGACCTTTGGCTGCCGCGAGCCGAATGAGTCCAGCGAGAAACTCTGCTACGGGAATTTGCCACAACTGAGCCGGGTGGACTGGGCTGCCGGCCATGTGCTTCTTGAGCCCCGATCTGATTGCCGGATATACCTGCTGTTCAAAATCCACCGCTGCCGCTTCCGGGGATTCGTACCCCAAGATGAGCGCAGCGTTGAGCACGCGGTCGATACGGGGTGCAATGGCGTTGAGCACGTCATGTTCCGTGCTGAGGCGGATGCCGAGCTTGGCTGCTGCCTTACGGAAGACGATCCAGAATCCGTGGATCAGCATGAGCTCGATAGGCCAGCCGCCCCAGATGACGTTATTTGCTGCGATGACGTGCGGTCGCGGTTGATGTTTGAGGAGTGCAGCTACAAACTGACCAAACGGAGACAGGGTGCTTGCATCCTCGGTAGATTGCCCGGTGTGGACAAGATGTTGTGTTTTCATGCTCACCTCACGAGGTGTGGGTTGTCGAAAGGAGAAAGAGCAAGTCCTTTTGGACTCATGGAAATAGATGGCCGTCTATTCGGCATGAATGCAAAAAGAGAAATGGCCGGATACGCAATACAGCGAGCGTATCCGGCCGTCTGTGTGAAGATAATTGCTAAAGATCGAGTTTCTCAGCGGCGTTGTCGGCCTGTTTCATGGCTCCGCCGAGCGTTGTTCCTGCTTCTTCGGCCGTTTGGCGCTGCTGACCGAGCTTCTCCTGAGCGAACTCGACGTCATCGGCGCCCCACCGTCCGACGATAGCGATCAGTTGCTTGAGCTCTGAGAGGCACTCGTGGTCGAAGCCGTACTCGGCGAGGACGTCTTCTGGTATACGGGCGAGCTTGCGAGGGCATCCTGAATTCGCCCAGATGCCAAGAAGAAGCGCTCCACGCAGCGTGATGCCGCCGAATACGCTCGCTTGGAGAAGGCTGTCGAGGTCAGGGCGATCAGTGAGTTTCTCATACCAGCCAAGGATAGCGAGGACACACTCTGGTGTGAGGACTTCCGGCGGGGCGAGTGAGGCAGTGTCGGGAGGGCTGCTTGCTTCTGCGTATGCGATTGGATCCTGTGCCAGAATCTCCTCGCCATCGTCTGGGTCTGGCCCCATACTTGAGCCGTCCGGTCTCGCGTCGATTGCATCCGGCTCTTCCAGTTCTTCCAGTCTCGCGTCGATTGCATCCAGACGTCCTAGGTAAGGGTCGTCGGGATAGTCCCCGGAGTAAGTGGCTTCTGGCTGCTGGGCCAATGCCATCTCCAGGCGTATGCCTTCGATGATTGCTTCGCGAGGTGCGACATGCACGAGGATTGCCGGGAGATCTCCGCGTCCCACGAGGAGCTCAGCGATGCGTGGAATGCTTAGGCGCTGTGGGACCAGCTCCGTAGCGAGATGGTCGTTGTCGATGGCGCCGAGGATTGCTTCCATAGCATCGGCTCCGCCTCTGTTCGTGAGGCCGAGCGCATGGTCGCCGCGAGCGAGTGCTTCGAGTGCGGCTTCCGGCGCTTGCCGGATCATATCGAGTAGAGCGCGCGCCTCGGGAGATTTGGGGCTCCTGACGATGAGAGTGAAGGCATCTTTGGCACCGCTCTCGGTATCCAAGCGTGTGGAAAGCGTGACGGCTGTCCGGTTGGGGTGGTCGTCCATGTTCACCTCTCGGAATGGGTTCTGTTACGCTGTGTTGAGTTTTTGTTTCCGCAACTGGTCACGAGATCCCGAACAAGATTCTTACTGGCTGGGGATCGTAACAATCCAGAGATCACCACGATCGCCCCCCGAGATTCCTGGTTCTCCAAGTCGTTCCAGGTGGGCAACGAAACATAGTTCTAGATTTAGAGGAAGTGGAACGGAAACACGGGTTGTCGCAGCGATTCCAGGTGGAAGAGTTGCGTCGAGTACCCTCTCGTTGGATGCGTGTTGAACGATGGCGATATCTGACCCTTGGCACTGGGCGGCGGACGCCCGCGGAAGCATTTGGGTCAGGTAGTTGTGTGCCGTTGGTGAGCGGAAGAGTGTCATGACCGAATCCACGACCGGAACGCGCTGATCATACACCCTACGCCTCGCGGGGTCTGATAGAACTTCATAAGCCTCGGAGGCTTCGCGGAACAGAGCTTCGTGGGCGTGAGGCATGTCCGGATGCGTCTCAAACGCGATTCTACGCCAAGCGGCCTTTATGGCCGAGGGGTTAGCGTCACGCGCTACCCCAAGAACTTCGTAGTAGCTGCGTGGCATGCCTGGCTCCTTGGTTTTGAGATTGGATTGAAAAAGGACAAGAAACGAACCTACCAGAAAAAAGATGTTTCTGTCAAGTCTATTTTATGTGGAGGAGCCTCTGTTTTTTCTCCATTTTTCGATCTTTTTGTGATCTCCTGATAATAAAATAGACGGAACCTTCCATGGGCTCTTTTTGGTGGGTGAATAAGCTTCCGGTCTTGTGTATTGCGGATACTCCAATACCCCTTCTTCTGTATGCGATTCATTCGCTAACGATTCAGCCTTACCTAACACGCCTGGGCGCAAACGTGCTATGGCATCGGTCATCACGAGTGCCGCCAACTCACCACCCGTCATGACATAATTTCCAATGGATAGTTCTTCATCTGCCAGGTGCTCCGCGACTCGTTCATCCACTCCCTCGTATCGTCCGCACAAAAACACGATTCGGTCATATTTCGCTAAGCGTTGCGCTTCGGCTTGTGAGAAGGTTTTGCCTTTGGCGCTGGTCAAAATCACCCGCGCTTTTTTTGCTTGTGCGGTTTTTTTTCCATCTTTCGTGCGTAATTTGAGAGCGATCAACGCTTCATGAAACGGCGCGACCTTCATGATCATTCCCGGTCCGCCCCCAAATGGGCGATCATCCACGGTTTGATGGCGATCGTTTGTCCATTGCCGTAATTGATGCGTCCGTACTCCTATTAATTTTGCCTTTTGCGCGCGTCCTAAAATCGAACCATCCGTATAAGGTTCTACCATCTCAGGAAAAATGGTAACGATATCAACGCGCAAAGTTTTTTTCTTCATAAAGCAAGCAAAAGGTAACTCAGAAAGATGGGCGTGGCAATGGATGAGATAAGAAAACACCCCGTCGGACGGCGGGATGTTTCAGAGAGGTTTCCAGGGCGTCCGGCTGGCTAGGACTGTCCAGGTTTTGATCTGGATCCGAAGAAGAGCCACCATTTGAATCCTGTGAGCAAGGCCTCGAGCGCTTGCAAGCTTCTCCGCGCTTCCACCTGCCGCTGATCCATCTGGGTTCTGCGCAACTTGATCTGCCCTGCTCGCCACCGGTCCTGCTGTTCTTCGTTCTTGTTGATGGAATGAATGGCGAGCGCTGCGGTTGCGAAAAGGGTGATGAGTGGCGAAACGAGGAGGAAGCGAGGCCACAGACTGTATTGTCCTCCAAACTTGGGGGCGATCAGGACATACAGCACGATCTCGACGACCACCAGAGCCACGAAGATGAGACCGAAGAGAAGCGCGGTACGACGATTCCTTTGTTGGAATCGCCTGATGGTGGCATGGATCTCATCGAGCGGGGCCAGATGTTCGGGCATGGGGACGGAATCGATCAGTCGTTCGAAGGCTGACGGTTCCTTTTTCTCCTGAGGAGTGCAAATCCCAATCGCAATCGCGACGGCTGATTCTGTGAGCCCGAGATACATCACGCTGAAGAGAATCCCGGATCTGTTGGTACCAAAGGCTGCGAGAGTGAGACCGACGACCAGGAGAATGGGCACGTTGGCCAGCGCTGCGAGCGTCAAGATCCGCCATCGGCGGTTTTTGACGCGTAGGCCGACCACGATCCCGGGCACAAGGGTGATGAAGGAGATGATGGCGGCGATGGGGTCTACCGCCCACACCCTCATGAGAATGCTCGCGCTGGGGTTTGTTGCTCGTGCGTTGAGCACTTGGACCGATAGACCGGCGAACATCCCCATCGTAAGGGCTATTCCTGCATACATGATGAGGGCTCGGGAGGTGAGACTGAGAGCCGGGATCGGTTTCGCGTTTTGATCCATGAGTGAGCTCCTTGCGAAGGTTCGACGCCTCGACTGGAGCACGTGCATCAGTCGAGACCAAAACCTAGGAGCTCCCCTTGAGATAGCGGCCAATTTGAATGTAAGTTCTTATCAAGTTTTTATTGAAGCGTCAATGTTGGACAGGGAAACCTTCTCCGAGACAAGGTGAACAATTGAGATAACAAAACAAGAGCCTGGTTGGCTCTTGTTTTGTCTTTTATCGAGATTTTATATTCCCAAGTCGTTCAGATCTTGATCCGTGACCAATCCTGCTTCGCCATGGCTTGCACCTTGAGTCGCTTTCCTTTCCTGGTGTTCGCGACGTGCACCTTCCGGTTCGTAGATCTTCATATTCACGCGAGCATTCGCTTTGGCGCCAACGATCTTGAGTAAGATACGGAGAGCGCGAGCCGTTTGCCCTTCGCGTCCGATCACATACCCCATGTCTTCGGGGTTGATGTGAAGGGTGAGGAGGACGCCCCGTTCATCAACGGTGCGTTCGATCTTCACGTCTTCCGGATGGTTTACGATCGCCTTAACGACGAATTCAAGAAATTGCTGGTCTGCATGCTGTTCGACCATATCGTCTTTGACGTCCTCAGGCTATTCGCAAGAGGGGCCGTCTAAATTGTGAAAATCCCTCAGCGGGATAAAAACAGAATAGCAGAAATTTTCATAAAAATCAAGTGAAGCAACCCGTGAACGGAGATTTTGTTTTTAGTTAAGCGGAAAATGAAGAGAGATCGTTTGCCGGATCAGGTCGGCCGCTCGCGACCAATCTCCAAGATTCGTTTCTGTTTTGTATTTCCCCGGTGTATCTAAGATGAGTTTAAACGCCTCAAGCCATTCCTGGGGTTTTGTTGGAGAAGCGAATACCGTTCCTCTGGGCGCTGTTTCTGGTAAGCAACTGGCCGATGACGAGACGCAAGGTGTTTGGAATCTGGCAGCCTCATGCAGTGGCAATCCAAAACCCTCGTACCAACTTGGATAAGCAAGAAGAGAGGCATGTTTGAGC
>CAYPSC010000050.1:0-6610 GCA_964413385.1 uncultured Gammaproteobacteria bacterium
CCATTCGGCGATCTTCACCTGAGCCTGCGCGAACCAATAGCCGTTCCCATGAGGAACGCGAGTACCAATCTCTGCACAAGCCCAAAGCATCCGCCACTTCGGACTCAGAACAGCCGCAACCATGGGCTGGCTGTCGGCATACGACCATGCCGCATAGCCATCGACATTCAGCCACTCGACTGGCTTCCAACGGACACCGAGATACAACAGGGGAGAGAAGCCCTCCAAGAGATTGCCGGCCGGAATAAATCTTGCCACAAGATCCACGCGCTTCAACTCGAGCTTACCATGCACCACGACCCGAAGACGCGATGGATGGAAAAGGTCTCCTTCCCCCGCCCGCACCGGCGCCGAAACCATGACCAGAGCCAACAGGAATAGAACACCGAGACCAAAGTTGCGCATCGTTTCCCTCCGGAAAAGTGTGCGCCGGTCTTAACAAGAAAATAGCTGTCTGTCAAGCTACAACACCTCCTTCAAATACTTTCCCGTCCAGCTCTTTTTAGCTTTCAAAATATCCTCTGGCTTGCCCTCGGCGACAATCTCCCCACCACGAATTCCACCTTCTGGACCCATATCAATCACCCAATCAGCAGCCTTAATGACATCTAAGTTGTGCTCAATCACAAGGACCGTATTCCCCTTGTCCACCAAGGCATTCAAAATCACCAACAAACGCTTAATATCATCAAAATGAAGTCCCGTCGTCGGTTCATCTAAGATATAGAGCGTCTTACCCGTGGCTCGGCGCGACAATTCTGTTGCTAGTTTCACACGCTGTGCCTCACCGCCGGAAAGTGTGGTCGCTGGCTGGCCAAGTTTGACATACCCTAATCCAACTTCGTGCAACACCGACAACTTTTCATAAATCAACGGCTGATCAACAAAGAAACGGCGCGCCTCTTCGACCGGCATATCCAAAATGTCAGCGATATTCTTTCCGCGCCAATGAATTTCCAACGCTTCTTGATTATACCGACGGCCATGACACTCCGTGCACTCAACATACACATCCGGCAAAAACTGCATGGAGATCTGGAGATACCCATCACCACCGCACGGCTCACACCGCCCACCACCTTTGACGTTAAACGAAAATTTTCCCGCATCAAATCCTCGCATTTTTGCTTCCGGAATTTCCGTAAACAAATCACGAATAGCCGTAAACACCCCCGTATACGTCGCTGGATTGGATCGTGGAGTACGCCCAATCGGTGATTGGTCAACCGATACCACTTTATCCAACTGTTCCATTCCTTCTATTTTCTTATGCGCCCCAGCGGGATCCTTGGCACCATAAAAATGCGTAGACAGGGCACGGCCCAAAATATCGAGAACCAACGTCGACTTCCCCGAACCCGATACCCCTGTGACACAGACAAGCCTTCCAAGCGGCAAGGCAAAATCAACATTCTTCAAGTTGAATTCTGTCGCTCCTTTGACCACCAAATCCTTCCCATGACCTTTGCGGCGCTGTTTTGGAATTTCAATAGCTTTCTTCCCTGTTAAATAAGCACCTGTGAGCGATTCTTTATGCTTTTTTACTTCTGCCAATGTCCCAGCCGCAACAATCTCTCCTCCATATTCACCCGCCCCAGGGCCCACATCCACCACATAATCCGCCGCTTCAATTACCGCTTGGTCATGTTCCACGACGATGACCGTATTCCCCAAATCACGCAAACGTTTGACCGTTGCAATCAACTTATCGTTATCGCGCTGATGCAACCCAATAGATGGTTCATCCAAAATATAGATCACACCGGAAAGCTCAGCACCCAACTGTGCTGCCAATCGCACGCGCTGCGCCTCTCCACCTGACAAGGACATGGCAGACCGGTCCAAAGTTAAATAATTTAATCCAACATCCAACAAATGCTGCACGCGTCTGATAATTTCTGCTGAAATCTGATCTACCACCAAACGTTCACGTTCTGTCAATCCTTTAGCATCCTCCGTCTTCTCTGCCTTGACACGATGGATTTTGGACGGCTTGAGCTTGATCGGCCCACGTCCCAAGCTCTTAAAGAAAGCCGATACCTCATCCAATGGAATAAAGACGACATCCGCTATATTTTTTTCCGCTACCGTCACGGCCAGCGCTTCTTTTCGTAACCGATACCCATTACATTCCGGGCAGGTGAGCACCCGCATGTATGTTTCGATCTCTTTTTGCACGTATTCCGAATCTGTCTCCTTATACTTTTCCTCAAGCATTGCGAGAATACCGCTAAAAATCATCGTTTTCCCATCAATGACATATGCTTCGTCCTTTGTTCCCTCAAATAACACTTTTAATGCCTGATCAGAAAAAGAACCCACAGGATCGTTCACCGAAAACCCATGCTTTGCTCCGACTGCCTCTAACAACTTGAGATATGTCGTCTGATTTCCGGCAATGCGCGTCCATGGTTTTATCGCTCCCTGGGCAATGGTCAACCGCTTGTTCGGGATGACGAGATCTGGCTCAAGCACGAGTTTTGTCCCCAAACCCGTGCAGGCCGGACACGCGCCATGTGGCGAATTGAACGAAAACAGTCGCGGCTCCAATGATGGCAATGAAAGATTACATTTGGCACAATACAACGATTGTGAAAATAAGATCTCCTCACCCGATCCTGATCGATCCTCGGCCGCGCTTTCCAAAACAGCAACTAAAATGCCATTGCCAAGCTCTAAAGCTTGTTTGACGTGCTCAAGCACTGAATCCAAAACCATGCTGGTTCCTTGTTCCAACCGGCTCACCATGACCTCCACCGTATGCGCTTTCGTCTTATCCGGTTTCACGCGCAAAATCTCATCGATATCAACGAGCGTTCCATCAAATCGTACCTGACGATAATTGGCATGCTGTACCGCTTGGAGCACGACTTTATGTTCTCCCTTTTGTGCACGCACCATGGGTGCCAAAAGAATCACATGTGATTTCTTTGTCAGCGCCAGTACTTTCTCAGCGATCTCGCGCGGCGATTGTTCCACCACCGGACTGCCACATTGCGTGCAATGGGCACGGCCAGCACGGGAAAACAGCAAACGCAGGAAGTCGTAAATTTCTGTCACGGTTCCGACCGTCGATCGCGGATTATGTGAAGACGCTTTTTGGTCAATCGCGATCGTTGGCGACAACCCAGTCATTTCATCTACATCCGGCTTGTCCTGCAATTCCATAAACTGCCGCGCATAAGACGACAGACTCTCCATGTATCGACGCTGACCCTCAGCGTGGATCGTATCAAAAGCCAGGGAGGATTTTCCAGAACCTGACAATCCCGTAATCACGATAAACTTATTTTTTGGAAGATCAATCGAGACGTTTTTTAAGTTGTGAACACGAGCGCCTCGGATCGAAATTTTATTTTGGACTTGCATGGCGAGTGACGGCTAATCGCTCCTGAAAAAGACAGGAACACATTGCGAGCGAGGCTATCACTCTTTGGAAAAGATGGCAAGTCTAAAAGGTGTAAATTCTATTTTGTTCCTATCTTCTGACAATACCAATCACCCATCACAATACTACCCTGATTTTTAGATGTTTGCTGCGCATGAGCAAGCACGCACTGTAACCCTGACTGACATGGCAATATCCGCATTCCTCCATTGTTCACCAAGCGATCAGCCGACTCTTCCGAACGAAAGGCGCAACCACGCGCTCCCTCGCTACAGGCACAGCGTGATCCTTCAGAACCATCAGAACAATAACCCCAGGTGGCAGCAACCAAAAGACAGGCCGCGCCAGAATTTGCCATGCGGGTCCGACAAAAATCATCATTAGTACATTTAATACCTACGCCGCTAGGATTATCAGAATCATCTTTCGCGTTATCCTTGTTATTTTGCACACCGCCCACTTTGACCACCTTCTGACACCGGCGCCGATAGGTCTTGTAGGCCGGAACGTCCAACACACAGCTCAACCCCTCCTGACAATCAATGGATCCTTGCCCATCATTATTTGTAATCACTTCAGATTCGTTGATATTTAATTTATTAGAGAGCCATTCTCCAAAATTACAGATACCTAGGGTAGAAATCGAGGCTGCAACGCCACATGTTTGATAGCTCTTCACATCTTCACATCCTCTTCCCGAACATGCGCACAAAGCTCCCTGCGAGCCATCAGAACACAAACCATTACCCGCCTCGTACAAAATGCACGCCGAGGCTAAACAGTGATCCTTATCCGATACATTCTGCCGACAATCGCTATCCTGATGACAGGGTTTATTAGCCAAACTACATGAACCACCTGTCGCGTAACCAATAGAGGTTAATCCAGGCACTCTAAGCGTTAATGTATTAGGATTAACCGTATTCAAAATAAGGTACGCCCCCAAAACAAGCAACATGCCCATCAGCGCATCAAAAATAATCTTTTTCGCTTTACTTACATCTCCCATGGCAGAGCCAACTAAATAACGGAATCCTCCGTAAACAAACATAACTATTGCCACAACAGCCACAACCCCAATCCCATAACGATACATGAGAGCAATATACTGACCAAGATCCTTGACCGAGGTTGTCGAACCGATGCTCACCCCTAAATCAAGAGGGACAGGCCTATTCTTATTCACATCTGGTATCTGACTCTGATTAGCGCTGACGGCAAGACTATCCGACGTATCTATCTTTCCTCCGCATTTTATATCATCCATTCGATTGATATATTGCGTTTTATCAAAAAAAACAGAGTTCCACCCCGTGCCTTTCCCTTTACAAAATTTATCACAAGCAGCTTGCTCATCCGCAGTTAAACGCGTCTCATCTGAACTATGGTTCTCACAAGTCCCGGAAGGTGTCAGGCACCAACAAAAAGGCGGATCACCAGCCTGCACCGATGGCGCAAAAATCAAAGCTCCTCCTAATACGACGCAGAGGTAGGAAATACCAAGCCATGCTTTCCATCCCCTTTTTAACCAAGCTCTCGTCATACGTTCAAAAATTTCTTAATCAAAAATTCAAGCGTGGGCGCATCCAAAGCGCCCTGGACTTTAATCCCGTTAAAGAAAAACGTTGGCGTTCCTTCGACATCAGCTCGCAGACCGTCCTGTACGTCTTGCTGAACCGCACCGTTGAAAACGGAAGAACGGGCGCACGCATCAAACGTAGCACCATCTGCACCAACCTCGCGCGCATAACGGGCCAAGTCTTCATCCGCGTGATTTTCCTGGTTCATGAAAAGCTTGTCGTGATAGGCCCAGAATTTCCCCTGGGCACCAGCACAGCGCGCAGCTACGGCTTCAGAAAGGGCACGCGGATGGACATCTTGCAGAGGAAAATCCCGTACCAAAAAATGAACTTGATCTTGATATTTAGAGACCATCTCCCGAACAGGTGCAAACGACTCTTTGCTATACGGACAATCAAAATCAATAAATTCAACAATCGTCAACTTTGCCTTGGGGTTTCCCATGGAACCGGCAGAGGCTGAAGAGAGACGCACTAAATCCTCTTGGCTCACCTGTGTATTTGCCTGCAGGTGACTCAAGGAGGAAGTGAGCTGCTGCTCCAAAAATGGATTGGATTCTCCAGAACGAATAGCCCGATAATAGCGATAGACCTGAAGACTAAAAGCCCCAAAACCCACGACCAACAACAAAACCACGACAAGGAGAATCACTCTTCCAGTGGAAAGTCTAAAAAAACCGGGGGACAAGCACACCATGCGCTCAAAGTATAACACAAGGAAGAGCTATTAGCTGTGAGCTAACAGCTTCTAGATGAATCGCGCTAAAAGCTAACAGCTACAAGCTACCGGCTCACCGGATTGACTGAACAGCTGGCTTGCGATACCGTTTGAAACGCTATGAGACAACTGATTCTGTCGATCACTTTTATCGTGTTGTCGGTCCTCCTTGTCGCCACCATCTTACTCCAGCAACGAGGTTCCGGTTTAGGCGCTGCCTTTGGAGGAGAAGGTAATGTTTTCCGTACCAAACGTGGCTTGGAAAAGACCCTATTTTACGTGTCTATCGCCCTCTCATGCCTGTTTTTCGGCATGGCTGTCCTGAACGTGGCATTGGCGTAAAGTTCTGTGCTAAACCCGTCCCCAGATTTTTATCTCGTGATTAACTCATGAAATTTTTCTCATCAATTGGGAAATGGTGGAAAAAACTCTTTTTTTGGCATCGACCAGAAGAACAATCCCACGAGTTCAAACCACAACCGCATGCGGACCATGCGCTCGTGTTATCCGTGACTCACAAGACACTGCCACCAGCGTGGAAACAATTACGTTTTATTAATCGCGTCCTTGGAAAGAATGAACGGCGATCATTCTGGACTAGCCTCGTTGTATTTGTCGGCGCCCTTCTCTTTGGCGGCTTCGGCTTTATCCAGCCCCATCTTTACTCCACCCCAGCCGTGGGAGGAACCTTCACCGAAGCAGTTGTTGGAACTCCAAAGTTCATCAATCCTCTTTTTGCCCCTTTAAATGATGTTGATCGAGATTTAGCCGAGCTCGTATACAGCGGACTCTTTCGTTTAGATGGCAAACTCCAGCCGCAGCCGGATTTGGTGGAAAAATACCGCTGGCTGGATAACCAAAAGACACTCGAGGTCACCCTCCGCCAAGATATACGCTTTCATGATGGTCAACCCGTTCTCGCAG
>CAYPSC010000051.1:0-3760 GCA_964413385.1 uncultured Gammaproteobacteria bacterium
GAAACGCCAAGAATTTATCGCTGAACTCGCGGATGATAAGAATCCGGAAGAGATCAAACAAAAGAGTGTTGAAGGGAAGTTGAACAAGTGGTACTCCGAAGTCTGTTTGGTCAAACAAGCGTTCATCAAGAATGAAGATCAAACTATCGAACAGCTCTTGAACGAGAAGATTGCCAAGATCGGCGAAAAAATTGTACCCACGCGTTTCGTGCGTATGCAGATGGCTGTGCCAAGCAATCAAACATGTTAATCTCCAAAAGACGGACTTCGGTCCGTTTTTTGTTATTCGCCTTTTGTCGGATGATGACGAACTTTATTCAAAACAACCCGTAATGGGCGTATACTGCCTCCATTCTATGCCTAACATAGCGATCAATGGTTTTGGCCGCATTGGCCGGAACGTCTTCAAAGCCGGATGGAAGAAAGCTGGTTTTAACGTAGTCGCGATCAATGATTTGACCGACACAAAAACGCTTGCATATCTACTGAAACATGACACGATGTATCGGATGTTTGATGCAAAGATCTCCTACGATGACTCGCATTTGATTGTGGACGGAAAAAAAATCGTGGTATGTGCGGAACAGGATCCAAAGATGCTTCCATGGAAAAAGATGAAAATCGATGTTGTGCTTGAGTGTACTGGCCGCTTTACCGACTTAGAAGGTGCCTCACAACATTTGGAGGCTGGAGCAAAGCGTGTGATTATTTCCGCGCCGGCAAAAGGCGGCAATGTTCCGACGCATGTCATTGGCGTGAATGAAAAAGGAGCGGGGAGGGCAGAAGTGATCAACAATGCCAGCTGTACCACGAACTGCATCTCGCCGATAGCGGCCATTATGCAGAGCGCCTTCGGGATAAAGAAAGCCATGATGACGACGATTCATGCGTACACGGCAGATCAAAATCTACAGGATGGCCCTCATAAGGATCTGCGTCGCGCACGGGCTGCTGCGGAGAATATCGTGCCAACAACCACAGGTGCAGCGATTGCTACGACAGAAGTCATTCCAGAGTTAAAGGGCTTGTTTGATGGATTGGCCATCCGTGTGCCTGTGGCTGTTGGTTCTCTTTCTGATTTTACTTTTGTTCTTAAAAAGAGAGTCAGTATTGAAGAAGTGAATGATGTGCTGATCCGGGCGACGAAACAACCATCGTGGAAGGGAATCGTAGAAGTAACGGATGAGCCTATTGTATCTTCCGATATTATTGGTAACTCCGCGTCAGCGATTGTAGATCTTGGACTGACGAAGGTTGTGGATGGTGATCTCGTGAAGGTAGTTGCGTGGTACGATAACGAGTGGGGTTATTCGCACCGTTTAGCCGAGATGGCGCTGGTTGTGGGGAAGGAATTGAAGCAGTAGCCCATCCGGTAAGTGAGAAAAACTGGGCGTCGTCAGGCTCAACGCTATTCTGGATGACAAGCCGGGCATTTGTGTTAATCTGGGATAGCTGATTATGGATTTACATGCTAATCGTCTTGAGCATAAATTGTATGAGCTAGTTTTTCGGATTTTGGTGAGCGCCTCCGCATTGGGAATTCCGATTTTGTGGCTCGCCAATCATTTTGTATGGATGTGGATCAGTGCTGCTATCTGCGTCTTTTTTGTGTATTCAGGATTCATAGAACCACAGATGATTTCGGTGAAGAGGTTTCGTATGCCACTCGTGAAGCAGCCGAAAACGTGGCTCAAAATCGTGTTTCTATCGGACCTGCATGCAGGTTCATGGAAAGGAAAACTATTTTATGATCGGTTGGTGAAAAAAGTGAATCAGTTAGAAGCGGATCTTTTACTCATTGGCGGTGATCTGGTGGAAGAGCGGTCAGAAGCGATCAAGGATTTGAGTTCGTTGGCCCACCTCTCGGCAAAAAAAGGGAAATATTTTATTCTAGGTAATCACGATTATTTGGATAACCCTCGTTTGGTGGATGAACAGTTGCAAGATTGGGGATTTGAAAACGTGACGAATACAAAGCGTTTGATTGAATACGAAGGGCAAACGATGGAGCTCGTGGGACTAGATGATCCATGGTTTGGAGCCCCAGATGTTTCGTTGATTCATTCTCCAATAAATTATCCGCGGTTTGTTTTTACGCACGAACCAGACATGTTGATGGATATGGAGGACGGGGAGGCGGATATCGTCGTTATGGGCCACACACATGGTGGGCAGGTTCGATTACCCTTTATTGGGTCGGTCACTCGATTGCCGCAGCAGATGTCGAAAGAGCTAGATCGAGGGCTACATGTCTGGCACAACATTCCGGTTATTATTTCACAGGGCCTTGGGGAGTCGAATGCGCGCATGCGTTTTTTATGTCCACCGCAAATCGTGGTTATTGAGGTTGGGATTTGATAGAGGGCATTGTATAATCTAAGTCATGAAACTTCGGACGCTGTCACCATCGACCATCCTGAAAGGCAAACGAGTGCTATTGCGTATCGGTTGGGATATCCCATTAAGCGAGAAAGTTGATCTTGATGCATCACTCAAAATCGAACGTTCACTCCCGATGATCAAATGGTTAACCAGTCGTGGGGCCATTGTGATCGCCCTAACCTATCTTGGTCGTCCTAAGCGGCGAGATGCCGAGCACTCAACACACCGCCTTGTTGGGTTGTTGCACAAGCGCTATCGACTCAAGGTCGACTTCCACCCAGAATCAATCACGCGACCAGCAGAACGTGAACGTTTGGAGCGTCGGTTACTCGCAGCAGATCCCGGTTCAGTCCATCTTTTGGAAAACGTCCGTTTTGAGTTAGGCGAAGAAAAAAACGATCTCGAGTTAGCAAAAGCTTATGCATTACTCGGTGATCTATACATCAATGATGTGTTTGCTTCCTGTCATCGGAACCATGCGACCATCATCGGCATAACAAAATATTTGCCTTCCTACGCCGGACCCGACCTCGTCGCCGAAGTTGAAACCTGTTCACATCTTCTCGAAAAACCAAAGAAACCTTTCATCGCCATCGTTGGTGGTCTCAAGATTTCGACGAAGATCGGTGTTTTGAAAGCGCTTCTTTCAGAATGTGATCAGGTGTTTGTGGGCGGGGCCATGGCGACGACGATATGGGCATCCATGGGAAAGTTGGTTGGTTCATCGTTTGTCGAGAAAGAGGCTCTTTTGGAAGCAAAAAAAATATCGCAAAATAAAAAAATTGTTTTACCTCTAGACGTAGCTGTGACTCACTCTGGTGGCAAAGAGAAAGAGTCGGTCGAATATCGTTCAATTGATAAGGTACAAGCGGGGGAGATGATTGTTGATATTGGTCCTGCAACACTCGAGGATTGGGCGCATCGTTTAAGAAAAGCCAAGACGATTCTGTGGAATGGGCCGGTAGGCATCGTTGAAGATAAGGCCTCGGCAGTTGGTTCACGTCGTCTCGCACAGATCATTGGCTCCTGCCAAAAAGCATTCACGGTTGCTGGAGGAGGAGATACGTTACCGCTGATCACAGCGACTCATACACTCAAACTCATAAAACATGTATCGACCGGCGGAGGCGCCCTCTTGGAATTCATCGCAAAAAAAGGAAAATTGCCTGGAATCAATGCGCTGAGTATAATAAAAAAACTATGAATTCATTTTGGCCAAGTTGGAGAGAGAATCGCGTTTACGCGTCTCTGGTGTCTTCGGTGTTGATCGCGCTCGTTATTTTTCTTGGGTTAAAGGCGTGGAATACAGGGGCAGAGCATGACACGATCGGGCGTCAGCCGCTGCCGCGCAACACGGTCAGTATTGATGGGGATGGAA
>CAYPSC010000051.1:3770-6570 GCA_964413385.1 uncultured Gammaproteobacteria bacterium
AACATTGGCTACCGTCTCGCTTGGGGTACAAACACAGGGAAAAGACTCGGCAAGTATTCAAAGTGAAAATGCAAAAAAGGTAAACGCGATCATTGATGCTATCAAGGTTTTAGGAATTAAATCAGAGGATATCCAAACAGCTAACTATAACGTCTATCCGTACACGCCTTATTATCCGCCAACGGCAGATGGACGACCGCAGCCTCAACAGCAGTATCAGATTTCTCAATCGATTGAAGTAAAAGTTCGAGATTTGGATAAAGTAGGTTCTGTGTTGGGGAAAGCCGGGGAATTAGGCGCGAATCAGGTGAGTGGGCCAAACTTCAGTTTTGATGACCCAAAACAGCTTCAGCAACAAGCGCGACGCAAAGCGTTAGAGGACGCGCGTCAAAAAGCGCAGGACTTAGCTGATGCACTTGGATTAAAGGTGGTACGTGTTGTTGGCTTTACGGAGTCAGGTAATCAGCCAGGGCCAATCCCATACATGATGAAAGCGGAAGCGACAGATAGTCGTGGAGCAGTTGCTCCAACCATTGAGCCAGGATCTCAAGATGTGCAGTCGCATGTTTCTGTTACGTTCGAGATTCAATAATCAAGAAAGTGGAAGGATTTCAAAAACCGGGTAAAGATCACCTGGTTTTTGAATTTGTGCTATACTTGACGCATCTATCTTTAAAACACGCTCTTTATGTATAAGCACAAAAGCCTGCTCTCGTATGTGTACCTTTACGGGGGAATTATTATTTTAGCGCTGTTGGTCATTGCGCTGAGCCTCAAACTTTCCGTTTCCAGCGTGAACCTTTCGCTTTGGAAATGGGGACATACGGCAAAACCGGTCGGTCAAACGGTAGCCACAAAAACATACAGCGATGCCGCACGCGGATATTCCTTGCGCTATCCGACCTCTCTTTACCTTCAAGAAAAGGCTGACGCTGGTTCCACGTATCTTGAGTTAAGTGGTATCAGCCAAACAGATATCGATATTCTTGTTCTCCCGCAGCAAACGGAAAAATATTTACGTGGACATTTGGGGTTAACCGGAACCATTGTGGCGAGTGAAGATTATTTTAAAA
The DNA here is from genome assembly GCA_964413385.1 of uncultured Gammaproteobacteria bacterium. GTDB lineage: Bacteria > Patescibacteriota > Patescibacteriia > 2-12-FULL-60-25 > 2-12-FULL-60-25 > VGLT01. Next base: position 4,844 of record CAYPSC010000051.1, read on the forward strand.
CACAACGATCGGTAAACTATCTCAAGAGCGTATCCGTGCAGGGTCGCATTGGCTATGTTTTGGTGCACGATGGTTCATCACCCGAGAAAATTGTGTTATTTAAGAACGCCAATGGAACATGGTTTGTGTTGGTGACGGCTTTGCCGAAAGCATCCTTAGGTACATCCGTGGAACCGTTTGATGCTATTGTCGTATCGCTTGCCTTTAGTAAATAACATGTTTGGAGGAGGAAAAATTCGTTCGATTACCGCTCGCGAGATCTTAGATTCGCGCGGCAATCCGACCGTTGCTTGCCGGGTGATTTTGAATTCCGGAGCTTCAGCTGAAGCCAAGGTTCCTTCGGGAGCTTCGACTGGTTCACATGAAGCGTTGGAATTGCGTGATGGTGGCAAACGCTATGGAGGAAAAGGTGTGTTAAAAGCAGTTGAGAATGTGAATAAAAAGATAGCGCCCAAACTCATCGGGATGGATGCTTCGCGGCAGCGCGAGATCGATCGAATCATGATGGAACTGGATGGGACGCAAAATAAATCCAAATTAGGAGCCAATGCTGTCTTGGCTATTTCGCTCGCTTGCGCTCAGGCCACGGCTATCCATCGCAAACTTCCTTTGTGGAGGTCCTTGCGTGAGACATTTGATTTTGGTCGTGAGGCGACATTGCCCATCGCAACTATGAATGTGCTCAATGGGGGAGCGCACGCTGATTGGGCGCTTGATGTCCAAGAGTGCATGCTTGTTCCAAAACAGCGTACATTTCACGAGCGTCTTCGATCTGGCGCGGAAATTTTTCATCAATTAGCTCATGTCCTCAAACATCTCCACTATCATGGACAAAGTTTCCAAACCACCGTGGGTGATGAGGGTGGTTTTGCGCCCAAAATACAATATATAGAAAAGGCATTCGATCTCTTAATACAAGCGATTGAGGAAGCTGGATATAAGCCGGGGAAGGACGTCATGCTGGCTGTTGATGTGGCGAGTTCTGAGTTTTACGATGCGAAGAAAAAAATATATCGCATGAAAGTGGAGGGGAAGGATTATCATGCGGATCAACTGCTGGCGCGCTACCACGCCTGGCAAATGATGTATCCCTTTGAATCCATCGAAGATCCGTTTGCTGAGGATGATTGGGAATCTTGGAAAAAAGCTCTTTCGGTTTTGGGGAAAAAATCTGTGATCGTTGGGGATGATTTTTTTGTCACGAATGTAGAGCGTCTCAAGCGCGGCATCGAAGAAAAAGCGGCAAGCGCTATCTTGATCAAATTTAATCAAATCGGTTCATTATCGGAGACGGTTGATGCGATCAACATGGCGCATCAAGCCGGCTGGTCAACGTCCATCTCGCATCGTTCTGGTGAAACGGCGGATACCACCATTGCTGATCTTGCGGTTGCGTGCGGCTCTGAATACATCAAAACGGGTTCGCTCTCGCGCTCCGAACGCGTGGAAAAATATAATCGATTGTTGGCCATTGAAGAGGCGACACAAAATTGAAGTTATCCCCATCTTGACGTGGCCACTTCTTTACGGAACGGTGTATAGATATATGGAGCAGGAACCAACGACTCGTGAACCGTTGAATGCAATACATCAAATAAATGCGCGTGTTGATGGTTTGGTTGATGTGATTCACACTTTTGCCTCAAGTGTGGATGAGCGTTTTAATAAGGTAGATGGCTGTTTGGATAAGATAGATGAACGATTAGATAAATGAGAGGGAAGGGCGA
>CAYPSC010000052.1:0-5977 GCA_964413385.1 uncultured Gammaproteobacteria bacterium
CACAAAAAAACGGAGAGAGTGGGATTCGAACCCACGGTACCCGTGAAGGTACACCAGATTTCGAGTCTGGCGCTTTCGACCACTCAGCCACCTCACCATACTCGCCGTTGTGCGTATCATTTCGTTCGGTCGCCGCGACCTCACTGCATTGATACGCACCGGCTGCGTTTTGCCTTCGGCAATTTACGAAACGAGCAGATCCTACCGTTCTGAGGCGGTATGGTCAAGGAGAGGATTGACGAAAAGCGAGATTTTCGTTACCTTACAGCCACTTAAAAATTAACTGTGACCGGCCATGCTCGCTGGCGTCGCCTTGCGTATCGCGTCCGCCTTCGGCGTTCACTTGCGCCTCGGCGACTACGCTGCGCTCTTCAAGGGTGTAGCCGTGAGCTTCCTTGAATAAGGGAACGTGTCATTCGTTTATGCCAACTCGCTACGAGTTGCTCTATATCATTCCAGCGTCACTCACCGATGAAGAGGTGGGGGGCGTGGAAACAAAGGTAAGCGGTTTGATTTCTAAAGTGGGCGCTTCGGTCGAATCTACTAAGCGTCTGGGAAAATTTCGCCTGACGTATCCTATTAAAAAGCAACGTCACGGGCATTATGTCCTGGTGATGCTTTTAGCTGAGCCGGCGATGGTGGCAAAGCTGGATGAACAGTTGCGTCTTCAGACGGATGTTCTCCGTCATCTCGTGTTGCGCGCGGACGAAGCGGGATCGGATCAGAAGTTCGAGCTCGTCCAATTTACAGAAGTAAACGTAGAAGCGGATCGGCCAAGACGTCGTGAGAAGTCTGCGGAAGACAAGGATGTAAAGGAAGATGATATTAAGTCCGGTGTGGCGGCTCTTGAGAATAAGTCTGATGAGGAGGCGTCGAAAGAGACGATTAGTTCGGAAGACTTAGAGAAGAAAATTGAAAGCGCCTTGAGCGAAGATGTCTAGGGTGTAGAATCCGACTATATGGATTTGAACCGTGCCCAATTGATCGGTAATGTCACCCGCGACCCAGAGGTTCGCACAACGCCGACCGGCCAAACCGTGTGTTCGTTTGGTGTCGCAACAAATTCGCAGTGGACGGATAGCCAAGGCCAAAAACAGCAACGCGCCGAGTTCCACAATATCGTGGCGTGGGGGAAGCTGGCGGAAATTTGTGGTCAATATTTGGCAAAGGGAAAAAAGGTTTACGTTGAAGGACGTTTGCAAACGCGTGATTGGGAGGCACAGGATGGTAGTAAGCGCACGCGTACCGAGATCGTTGCCGATAACATGATCATGCTAGACCGGAGTGGCTCGGGAGCGCCGATGCGATCCAACGAACCAACCGTCGCGCCGATTAACGATGCTCCTCCGGTGCTTGATAGGGGGGTGGGGGAGCAAGAGATTAAAGTCGAGGACATTCCATTCTAAGAAAAGTTGAAAAATCGCGATCTGCTTGCGTTTCACCTCGTGATTGCTCGTCGTACTATCCCGTACGCCTGCGCGAATCATTCGATTTCAACACTTCGCATCTCATCGATTTTTCAACTTTTCATTTGGTTCATCAGTTAATTCATTCATCCATCCCGCATGATGTCTGGGTGATCTGTTCCGAGTCATGCCTTATTCTATGCAACAGCCAAAGAAAGAACGTCAGTGTTTCTTCTGTCAGACAAATGTAAAGAGCATCAATTACAAAGATACAAATACTTTGCGTCGTTATTTGTCGTCATTCGGCAAGATTGTGCCGCGGAAGCGCTCGGGTGTGTGCGCTTGGCATCAGCGCAAACTCGCGAATTCGATTAAACGAGCGAGGTTCATGGCATTGTTACCGTATTTGGTGAGATAAGGATCATTTTTTCCCCTTACGGGGGATGAAGGGGAAGGGGCCTGTAGGCTCCTCCCCAACCCTTCCTCCGTAAGGAGGGGTTTTTATCTTATGAATCTCGAGTTTGTGAAGTTCCGTTCTCAGGTCGTAAAATTGGTTCGTCGTTTTTTTGATGACCAAGGGTTCATGGAGATGCTGACACCACGTCTTGTGGCTTTGCCTGGGCAGGAGCCTTATCTCGAGCCGTTTTGGACAACGGTTTATGAGCAGAGCGGTCAGGGGCATCCAGCGGGATTGATTACCTCTCCTGAGTACGCGATGAAGCGTCTGTTGGCCGAAGGGTTGGACAAAATTTATGATTTGGGGCCGTGTTTTCGGAATAACGAACCATGGGATGGCACGCATGATCCAGAATTTTTGCTGATTGAATGGTATCGACGTGATGCAGGGTTGGAAGAATTGATGCAGGACACAGAAGGAATGATGCGTTGGGTCGCGCAGCAGATCGGAGATGGCCGATTTGATGCACCGTTTCGTCGGTTGACCGTGGCAGAGGCGATGAAGCAGCATGCTAGCATAGATTTGGAACAGTTGTTGTGTCACAAAGAAGTGTTGGCAGAGGTGGTAAAGGCGCATGGACAGGTGGCGCAAGAATCGGATACCTGGGATGATTTGTTTTTTAAAGTTTTTTTAAGTGAGGTGGAACCAAAATTAGGATGGAATGAGGATCGGAGCGCATGGCAACCGACGTTTTTGTATAACTATCCGACGTCCATGGCGGCGCTGGCTCGGAAGAATCCTCAAGATTCTCGCTATGCACTTCGGACTGAGCTTTATGTGGGAGACTTTGAGTTGGCGAATGGATTTGCAGAGCTGTCAGACCCAATGGAGCAGCGGGCGCGATTTCGGGAGGAGCGCGCGTTACGGCAAGGGTTAGGCAAGAATTCATGGCCATTAGACGAGCGGTTTTTGGCAGCCTTGCCTAAGATGGGAAATGCGGCGGGGATTGCTTTTGGCGTGGATCGTCTGGTGATGCTGCTAGCTGGCGTCTCTTCGATCAATGATATTCTACCGTTTCCAGCGCGTGAGAAATTTATCCCCGCTCCAGAACAGCAGGGTTGACCAAATGGCTGTTTTCAAGCACACTTTGAGCGACTTAATTAAAATTCAAAGAGACTATGGCATCGACTTCCGAGATCAAGAAAGGTGTGGTTATCCAAGATTCGCAAGGGCTGTGGCTTGTGGTTGAGTTTCAGCACGTCAACCCTGGCAAAGGTTCGGCGTTTGTGCGCACACGTATCAAAAACATCCAGACGGGCAAAGTGCTCGAGGTGACCTATAAGACATCGGAAAGTGTTGATATCGTTGATGTGGAGCATCGCCGTATGCAGTATTTGTACCACGATGCCACGGGATACACGTTTATGGATCAAAGCTCCTATGAGCAGGTGACCATGGGAGATGATGAGGTTGGTGATCAAGGAACATATTTGCGCGAGGGCATGGAAGTCCAGGTTTCGACGTTTGAGGGACGGCCGATTGCTCTGGAATTGCCACGCAAAATGACGTTTAAGATCATACAGACGTCGGAAGCGGTTCCTGGAAATACAGCAAGTGGCAATGTGACGAAAGAGGCGACGCTTGATGGTGGTATTAAAGTCCAGGTGCCGATTTTTATTAAACAGGGTGAAGAAATTATTGTGAATACTGAGACGGGTGAGTACGTTGAAAGAGCCAAATAATCTCGATGACGGGGTCCTGTCGCCGGGATCACCCCGTGTGCTCGTCGAGCATGGCTCTTTGCTCCGCCCGCGGGGTCCCCATCCCGGCGTCACCCCGTTTCCACTGGCATTTTGTTTCGTGAAATGGCGCGGCGAGAGATGGACAAAAAGGATGGTTTTGCTAAGCTGAAATCTGCTATGAAGAAAACCCTTTCTTTGGTCGCTCTCTCACTTATTTTATTGGGAGCAGGTTGTTCAAAGCCCGCTGATCCATATATTCCAGCAGAAGCGCCCACTCAAAGTCAGTTATCTCAAATGACGGATGTTGAAAAGGAACGTGGACTTCAAGATCTTTTAAAGAAATATCCGATGCCTGGGTTGAGCCCAGAAGAAAAGGGGCGCTTATTTGCAGATGCGCATCGCGCGACGGATCAGGGCACGGTTGAGCGTCGTGGAAGTTTTCGTGCGGGAGTGCATTCTGTGAATGGTTCGGCAGAGTTGGTGAAAGTAGGGAATCAAACAAAATTGGTTTTCTCTGACAACTTTAGTGTTGATCCAGGGCCATTTTTGGTGGTGAATTTAAGTTCATCGGTAGCACCAAAAACAAATTCAGATTTTACGTCTTCAAACGTGGTCCAATTGGAGTTGATCAAATCAGCCACCGGGGGTCAGGTATACGACATTCCGTCGAATGTTGACGTGTCCCAATACAAATCTGTCGTGATTTATTGTAAGCCTTATCAGGTGGTGTTTGCCTACGCCCCGTTACAGTAGCGAAGCTATTCGTTTGTCGGGATCGGACATGATAGGGGCAGACTCATACGTCTGTCATGTTCTTGATTGTTGGTGATACGAGCAGGGTGCACGCATGGGTGCACCCCTACCATCGTTGATCCATGGGAAAACGGTGGGCCTTGGTTGCGCATTGCCTTATTCATGTTAGACTCTTGTCGCTTGTTTGTTGATGATTGTCAATTACCCATATAGATGGAGCCGAGGTGGCGAAATGGTAGACGCACCAGCCTTAGGAGCTGGCGGTCGCAAGATCATGAGAGTTCAAGTCTCTCCCTCGGCACCACGTGTATGGGTTTTTGTTTCTAAGAATTTTTAGTTTTTACGCGATTAATGGAAGCTATGTTTTTATTATATTGTTTTTAATTATTGCTTATTTTAGCCAAAAAATAGCGCTAGACCATTGACAAAAGGCAATTTTTGTGATATTTGTTTGTCCGCAATCCGAGACTCGGAAAACAAGGAGGAATCGCCCATGTTCTATCACCCGTCGGTCAGAACCTTCGACATCGCTTCGTTCGTCCCCGCCTGGTTCGTGTTGCCCATCGTGTTCGCCTTGGGCTTTGTCGGTTCCATCTGCCTGAGCAGTTGCGCGTCCACGCGCACTGCGATCACGGCCGATTCGGCCGAGTACCACATCATCGTGAAGGCGCCGCGTGCTGTCATCGGCGGTATCAACCCGGAGGAGTTCGACTTTGTGCTCACCAGCAAGGGCTGGAACGAGAATGATCGCTCCTACAGGGAGCATGCGTATTCGTACTGCGTGCGCAGCAATGAGGAGCTCGTTTGTATGGTCTCCACCCATACGATGCACGTGAAGTTCGAGCTCGAAGCCATCTATCGCCAGCCGGATCCGCGTTCGATTCCGGCGGGAGAACGCACGCGGCTCGCCGAGCGCTGGGAGCGTGATGGCGAGTTCCGCAAATCCGAGTTCAAGAGGATTGTTCCGGATCAACTCTGCGGCAAGGTGCGTGTCGGCATGACGTCCGGTCGCTTCGGCTTCAGTGGCGGACGTCCGGTCGCTGCCCACTGGTTCGACCTCGAACCGACCACGGACGGATGGTGCCAGTATACGATTCCCGCAGAAGCATTCGTGGCTACCAGGGAGGCGGTGCAGCGCAACCCGAATAGCAATGACATCCGCACGGAGTGACCTGTCTCGTCGATACGACGCGCCCTCGGAGGGTTTTCTTCCTCCGGGGGCGTTGTTTTATACGGAAAAGGGTTTAATCATTGACAGAAACCTAATTTTGTATTTAATTAGCTAAAGCTTTACCACCTCAAACAACGAACCGAAAGGAGTTCCCATGTTCGGATGGAAGAGAATCGTTACCACCGAGGGAGTGCCTGTCGACGGTGATCCGATGGCGCCGCCCACACGCCGGTGGAACCGGTGGTGGCTCGCGCTCTTCGGCCGGAAGATGATCGCCACCTTCCGTGTGCCCGAGGAGGTGGCGCGTTCGGGATATGTCTTCGGGTTCACGCCGACCGCGACCAGGAATCAGAATGGCGGTTCGTGGTGCAAGACGGTCATCTGCCGTAAGACTCAATTCAGTATGCGAATCGGCCGCGAGGCATGCGAAGTCTTCGTCCTCGCCATCGACAAGCCAGAGCTTCTCGGTGGCAAGGGGACGCAAAACGCGCGGCTCGTTCTCCCCGAG
>CAYPSC010000052.1:5987-6450 GCA_964413385.1 uncultured Gammaproteobacteria bacterium
CCATTACACTGATCAACTGATCTGCCACATGCGCCCTCGGAGGGTATTTCTTCCTCTGGGGGCGTTGTTTTTTGAAAAATAATTTTTTACCTCCAATGCCAACTCGTATTGATATACCAATGATTGGCATTTAGTAATCGTTCTGCTGGTTGGCTGATGCGCTCATCAGTCACGCCATGAATACGATTTGAAATGAGGTAAGCGTAGGCCGGGCGCAGGAGGAAGAGGGCGGGATACTGGGCATTAATGACATCAGAAACTTTTTGTTGTGCTGCGGCAATGGCTTCGGTGGAAGTGGCAGCATCCAGCGCGTTTAATGCGTTATCGATATTACGGTCTGCGAGGTTGGAGAGATTAGTTCCATGGTTCGCACTGTTTTGACTATCCCAGTAAGGCCGAATGCCTTGTACAGGTGTCAAAAGAATATTCCAGATCAGTACTTGGTAGTTACGATCTGTTAGAG
>CAYPSC010000053.1:0-456 GCA_964413385.1 uncultured Gammaproteobacteria bacterium
GAAATAGGATCACCTCCTTGACATTTGCCGCACCGGTTAAAATCCACGCGAGCCGTTCAATACCCATTCCTAGTCCACTCGCCGGTGGCATACCGTGTTCGAGCGCATTGAGAAACGCCTCGTCCATGCGTTGTGCCTCTTCACTCCCTTGTTCAGCAAGCGCCTGTTGCTCTTCAAATCGCCTACGCTGGTCCAACGGATCATTTAATTCAAAGTAATAGGCATTAATTACTTCGGCGCCATGGACAATGAGTTGCGTCGCCGCACTTTTAGAAGTATCTTCTGGATTTCGATTGGCGAGCGGCTTCATTTCGATCGGGTAGTCCGTAACCCAAATCGGGCCAATAAGCGAAGGACGTGCGGTCTTTTTGTACAATTCATCATAGCATTCATCCATGCCAATACATTTGCTGAAATCGATTTTTATGCTTAGTGATTTTTTGCAGCCGGTCAGTG
>CAYPSC010000053.1:466-6422 GCA_964413385.1 uncultured Gammaproteobacteria bacterium
GATCAATATCGATACCGCATGCATCGATCACGGCTTGCCGAAAGGTCATGCGTGGCCAAGGCGTTGCAAAGTTCAAATCCCCAGCTTCATGCTTGATGGTAAGCGCCCCTACCGTTTCTTGGATCATCTGGCTGAACATCTCTTCCATAAAGGAAAAAAAGTTTTCTTTTCCAGCGTATGCCCAATACAGCTCCAACATCGTAAATTCAGGATTATGCGAGTAATCAATCCCTTCATTACGGAAACAGCGTCCTATTTCGTAAATTTTTTCAAACCCTCCCACCAAAAGGCGTTTCAAATATAATTCCGGAGCAATACGTAGATAAAGATCTACATTAAGAGCGTTGTGATGCGTAATGAAGGGTCGTGCATTTGCCCCACCAGGGATCGGATGCAAGATCGGCGTCTCTACTTCCAAAAAACCTTTCGCATCCAAAAAATGACGCAAAGAGGAAACAAGATGCGAACGGACAACAAATCGTTGCCGTACCTCAGGATTGGTCAACAGATCCAGCTCACGGTGGCGTTCTCGAAGTTCAATATCTTTGAGCCCATGCCATTTCTCCGGCAATGGTTCCAATGCTTTGACCAGAAGCCTCCAAGCAGAAACATTCAACGTTTTTTCTCCCCGTTTTGTTTGGAAGAGTCTTCCCGTTGCTTCAATGATATCTCCTGGATCAACCAAATCACGAAACGTAGAAAAGGAATCACCGCCAACCTCATCTTCCTTAAAAGCGATCTGTAATTTTCCCGTTTCATCCGTCACATCCGCAAACATCATGGATCCATGGACCCGAATCGTAAAAAGACGGCCCGTCAGCACGACGTCTCGTTGGTCTTGTGACCACTCATCAAAATGAGTCAGAATTTCACCACAGGGAATTCCTTTTTTTGCATCCGTAGGATACGGATTGATACCGCGCTTAATAAGTTGCTGAAGTTTTTCTCGGCGTACTTCGCGTTCATCCAACATACATTTTATTTTACAGAGGTAACTTGGTAGGTCACTGTTCCTGTTGGGGTTTTTACATCCACCGCATCACCCGCCTTAGAACCTAAAAGCGCGCTACCAATGGGTGATTCATTGGAAACCTTTCCCCCAACCGGATCTGCCTCGTTTGATCCTACAATCATATAGGTCTTGTGCTTACCATTCACATCAACATCTACGATTGATCCAACGCGGATAACACCCTCTTTCCCGGTTTCCTCTTCGATCACCGCCACATTTTTCAAAATTTCTTCTAATTCAATGATGCGATTCTCCACAAGAACCATTTCATCTTTCGCCTCATGATATTCAGCATTCTCTGAGAGGTCCCCTAATGCCTTGGCCGCCTCAATGCGCGCCGCTACCTCACGCCGCCTTTCGGTTTTTAAATATTGAAGCTCCTGCTTGAGCTTTTCCAAACCCTCAGCGCTTAAATAGTTTACTTTTGTCATAACAGAAACAATAGAAGAGCGCGCAGGCTCTATTCCTGCACGCTTTATGTAGAAAGTATAGCAGAAAGCGTGAGAGCGTCAAATCAGAATGTTCCCCCACGCTGTTGACGAAGCTCCCACCACGTTTGCATCACGCGGCGAGCGACCGGCACAGAGGCACTCGATCCCTCTCCTCCCTCCTCTAATAAAACAGTAACAACGATCTCTGGATGATCAAACGGCGCGAAGCTGGTAAACCAAGCGTGGGTTGGTTTATTCGCATTCCACTGGGCCGTTCCCGTTTTCCCTGCGACCGGAAATGGTAAGAGGTTCATCCCACGACAAGAACCAAAAACCACACAATCACGCATTCCATCCTGGACAACCTTGATATCATCCGCCTCCACTCCTGAAATAGATGAAGAAACAAACGCAAGCGTGCTCGTAACCGTTCCTTCTGACATGACAAGATGAGGAGTTAATTTTTTACCTCCATTCGCGATAGCAGCTGTATAATTTGCAACTTGAAGCGGCGTGACCAGCAAATCACCTTGTCCAATCGATAAATTATACGTATCACCAACATACCAAGGTTCATTCTTTGTTTTTTGTTTCCAATCTTTTGACGGAACAAGTCCTGTCCCTTCGCCGGGAAGATCAATGCCACTTTTCATGCTCAATCCAAAGCGGCGCATCCAATCCGTAAGTCTATCAACACCTAAGCCAATAAAAGATTCATATCCACCACCAATGGTATAAAAAAATGTGTTGACCGACCACGCAATCGCTTTGCGTACATTGGTGATACCATGGCCGCCCGCCTTCCAGTCTGGAAAGAAATGTCCACCAACTTGTAAACCACCGGCAGAAAGAACGCTCGTCGACGGCGTAATCACTTTTTCCGCCAAAGCAGCAAGAGAAATAACAATTTTCACCGTAGAACCAGACGGATACGTTCCGGCCCAGGCACGTGGATAAAGAGGTTGGTCTGGATCTTGAATGAGTCGCTGATAGACCGTAGAAGAAACTCCACCGGAAAAAGCATTATTATCAAACGCAGGCCACGAAACAAGCGCCAAAAGACTGCCATCACGTGGATCCATAGCAACAACAGCTCCTCGCTTCAAATGTGCCTGCTGCATTTCATCGCGTAAAGCATCCTCTGCTTCACGCTGAAGATCCAAATCAAGTGATAAATAAAGGTCTTTCCCATTTGTGGGTGTTTGATCCCCCACAATGGATCTCACATTGCCACGCGCATCCACCTCGCTCACCCGTTCACCGGGAATTCCACGCAAATCTTTTTCGTACGTTTTTTCTACTCCCGTTTTTCCTATTTCATTTGATTTCTGATAGCCATTTTGCCGTTGAGCGGTATATTCTTCTGGTGAAAGTTTTCCCACATACCCCAAGACATGCGACAAGCTCTCGATCTCCGCAGACCATGGATACTGGCGTTTTGCACCCACCTGAAGATCAAATCCTGGCAAATGCGGCAAGGCCACAGCATAAGCCATGGCTTGAACGTAAGGAATATTATCCGCAATGATCGTTTCCTCATCTCGTATCGTCCCCGTGGCATACACAGAAGGTTTCAAATCATTGATGCTGAGCCCCAGAAGACGTGCCACCTCGCCCATCTCCATATCAACGGTTTCGGATGATGGAGGAAGGTTTTGAGGCGTGAGCGTGGCTTCGAAACGAGGAACACTATCCGCGAGCACCGTCCCATTCCGATCACGGATCACTCCTCGTCGCGGCCACAGAGGGGTATGACGTAAGCGATTATTTTCTGCCAACGCTTGATATTGATGACGTTGAATAATCTGCATCCAGAAAGCTCGTGTAAATAAACCAACCACACAGAGAGCAATAATACTTAATGCGATAAGAAAACGTTTTTTTCCATAACTTCTACCTAAAAAGAGCGGACGCTGAGAAATCGTATTGACTTCTGATTCATAAAAAATCTCGTGTTGAATGATAGCATCCGAAGACGAAGGGACACGTAAATGGTCCGTGTGGGTATCTGGAATAAAAAACCAATCGGAACTACTCATACCAAGACGCTGATCCACGGATCGTGACCGATGAGCGGCGCGTGAATGCAGCCATCAACAAAAAACCAATGCCTACAAATAGGACATCCCAAAGGCAAGAGATAAAAAACGATGGTTGTCTTACCCAGATGGTTCCAATACCTAACCAAATTAAGAAATGGCCAATCACCCATGCGCTACCATATTCTAGGACACGACCAATCAGCACGAGGCCGAGAGAGGAGTAGAGCGACCGATTCGTGAGTAAATGCCTTGCAAATAAATCGAGAATAAGGATGATCCCCGCGTAACGAAGAAGGGCCAAATCAGGAGCGGTAATAGCAAAGAGATCGAGAATGAAAGCTCCCGCGATCGCCGCCGCCAAAAGACGGGGTCGTGAGCTTACATTCATCAAAAGGACAATCAAGGGTAGCAGGGGGTGTAACTGAAACGCTGATGGCAAAAAAGGTCGAACAGAAATTTCCCAAAACCCGGCCAAGAATCCCAAGATGATGACGAGAATAAAACGGCTCATACATTCACTACGGACGCGAAGCGGATGGGCGTAGCACAGAAACGAAGGTCACCTGGTCTCCAGGGATCAAAGGCTCAATCGCCGCTGTAAAGAAGGGCGCATCAGAACCACTAGACACGCTATTGATGATTCCAAGAGGCAAATTGGGAGGAATTTTTTCTTCCGTCCCAGCCGTGATAATGATCTGATCGCGTTTCAAATGTTCCGAAGAAGGGATATAGGTTAAAACAGCCGCGCCATTCCCCCGACCTTCTATGATACCCATCAATTTATTCTCACCAAGTATAGCTGCCGTGACGCGACTATCTGGATCAGCAAGAAGATCAATGCTCGCGGCATGCTCTGTAATCGTACTGATCTTTCCAATAAAAATTCCATCTCCCGTGATAACGGCCTGTCCCTTCTCCACCCGGTCGTCCAACCCTCGATCGATGATCAGCATCGCACGTTGCGCACCGATTTCCCGACTGATCACACGCGCGCCCACGCTATCAAAACCGGAAGTATTGAGAAACTTCGCTTGAGCGCGCAATAGACGATTTTCCTCTTCGAGAGAACTTAATTTTACGTAATCAATCGCAAGTTTTGAAAGACGTTGTTCCAACTCAACGATCTGTCCTGTTGATTGCGGAGAAGTTGAAATACCCAGACGCGAAGTCGCGGAAATCGTTGCACCAGAAAAAATGCGAGCAACCGGAATCGTCACCACACGAAAAACATCACCCAAAGGACGCAACAACCCAGCAAGAAGGGCTATGATAATGGCGCAGCAAGCACTAACAGCGATAACGATCCCCCGTTGAACCCGCATATCACATTCCTGTTACACGATCTGTTGCCGGAAAGGCAACATCAGACAATAAATCTTTTTTATCCAACAAAATACCCGTGCCGCGCACAACCGCCGTCAACGGATCTTCTGCAATGAAAACAGGCAAACCCGTACCACGGGTTATGGCCGTATCAATGCCACGTAACAACGCACCGCCACCCGTCAACACAATCCCCCTTTGATAGATATCGGCCACAAGCTCCGGTGGTGTGATTTCTAGAATGGCTTTAATCTGCTCTACCATGGACTTAATAGACCGGCCAAGTGCTTCGCGAATTTGCGCATCGTTCACCATAATTTCTCGCGGCAAACCACTCAACAAATCCCGTCCTCGCATAGAAGTTTCCATGCGATCATGAAGTTCAATGGCTGAACCGATGTTAATTTTAATCTCTTCTGCAATTCGCTCACCGAGAAGAAGGTTGAATACGTCACGAGCGTATTGCGTAATATTTTTATTCAATTCGTCGCCAGCAATGGGAATGCTCTTGGCAGTTACCACACCGTTTAACGAGATGACGGCGATTTCTGTTGTTCCTCCACCAATGTTCACAACAAGATTCCCCATGGCGTCAGAGATCGAAAGTCCGGCACCGATCGCTGCCGCAATCGGCTCCTCAACCACCAACACTTCGTGAGCTCCGGCACTCATCGCCGCATCCCCAACCGCTTTTCGTTCCACTTCGGTTACATCCAGCGGCACGCTGATCACAACACGTGGCCGTGGCAATGACAGAGATCGATCATCATGGACTTTTTCAAAAAAATAACGAAGCATTTTCTCCGTGACCTCAAAATCGGCGATAATGCCGCGCTGCAGGGGCTTTGTGACCTGAATATGCGGTGGCGTTTTTCCCATCATGACCCTCGCTTGTTCGCCGACAGCAATGACTTGCCCGTTTCGTTTGTTCACAGCCACAACCGATGATTCGTTGATTACGATCCCCCGGCCACGGACATACACAAGCGTGTTGGCCGTTCCCAAATCAATGCCTAGCTGTTTGGTAAAATGCCCCAAAAACGATGGCCACATAAGCAGCCTGTTCTTATCATACGCGTTTGCTCACTACAACCTCCGACTCTCTTGAACCAAGAGAAATACGTATTCCACCACACCCACCCCTATGA
>CAYPSC010000054.1:0-6410 GCA_964413385.1 uncultured Gammaproteobacteria bacterium
CACCATGGCAGTATTGCTGATATAAAATGCGATTTGCTTATTTTTGGTTATTTTAAGGGCGACCAGCGGTTTCAAGCGTTGAAAGGGGTGCTAGACGCTGAGTTGGAGAATTTGCTTCTTCAAGCATTGAGAGAGGAGGGTTTTGAAGGAAAGCTTGGAGAATGGTTTTCTTTTCCTACGTTTGGCAAATCCCATGCGCGTCGTGTGGCGGTGCTTGGTTGGGGGGAGCGCGGATCGCTGCGTATTGACGATCTGCGTAAATTAGGTGGATATGCGGTTCGGCGTGGTCGGGATGCAAAAGCGAAAACCGTTTCTGTCTCCATGATGCCGGCTGCTCTGACGCGGTTGCATCCGCGTGAAGCATGGGCAGCGTTTGCGGAAGGAGCGCAGTTAAGTGCCTATCGTTTTCATGCCTACAAGGGCAAATTAGCAGAACAGGCAGAAAGGAACGAAGTGGAGGAAATGATTATGGTCGAGACGGAACGTGCGAGAGTGAACGCAGGCGAGCGTGGAGTTGAGATCGGCGATAAGCTTGCGGAAGCAACGATTCTTGCGCGAAATTTAGTGAATACACCAGCCGCCGAGATGGTGCCGCGGCAGCTCGTGGAGGAGGCAAAGAAAGTAGCGGTACGTGGGTCTGGGATCACGATCAAGACTTTTGACCAAGCCAAAATGGAATCGATTGGAATGCATGCGGCACTTGCTATAGCGCGCGGTTCTAATAATCCACCTTTTGGCGCGCATCTTGTTTACCAACCAAAAGGGAAAGCGAAAAAGAAGGTGGTGCTTGTTGGAAAAGCGGTAACCTTTGATTCAGGCGGCCTTTCTCTGAAACCAGCAGAGGGGATGATGACGATGAAAATTGATATGGCCGGAGCAGCGGCTGTGATTGGTTTGTTTTCGCTTTTGCCTTGGCTTAAGCCCGATGTAGAAGTGCATGGGATTTTTCTTGCGGTTGAGAATATGCCATCCGGAAATGCGTGCCGACCAGGTGATGTGGTGAAGGCTATGAATGGTGTAACGATTGAGATTCTCAACACGGATGCCGAAGGCCGTGTCACGCTTGCAGATGCGTTGTCTTATGCTCAGGCGCTAAAGCCGGATATGATTATTGATTTGGCAACATTAACCGGGGCGTGTGTGGTGGCGCTTGGTGAAGACATCGCTGGATACATGACAAACGATAAGAAGGTGAGTCAGAAATTGGCCGAAGCGGCAGCGGAAGCGGGGGAGGATATGTGGGAACTACCTCTTTATCAGCCGTATGAAGAGGTGATTCGGGCACGAGTCGCGGATATTAAGAATATTGGAGGCGGTCGAGCGGGCGGGGCAATTACGGCTGGATTATTTCTTGCGCATTTCGTTGAAAAAATACCCTGGGTGCACGTTGATATTGCTGGTCCATCCTATGCGGAAAAAGAAATCCGTCCAGACCAGCCCGCTGGAGGGACTGGATTCGGCGTCCGTACACTCGCGAAATATTTGGAGAAACTATAGTTTTAATCGTATTCTGATGTTTTTACGGAGGCTGAGCACGAAGTTTGGTATACATTCCTTTGGGAGGGGGTGAATGGTGAGGCGTCCTCTCTGCGCCGTTCCTTGGTTCTATCAAGGGCGACGTTTTCCCTCTCAAAATAATCCACAGTCATTTCTCGAAGAATTACGAGAATTATGTTAAGCTGTGGATAACTGATGCAAAGTGTCCCGTGAAATAAGGGACTTTCTCATTTGCTCTTTATTCTATACTTTATGAACATAACTCTTTACACGACCCCAACGTGCCCTTACTGCAAGCTTATGAAGGATTTTTTACGAGAAAGAAGCCTTCCTTTCACGGAAATTGACGTGGCGAATGATACGGCGGCGGCTAATGAGATGGTGAAAATGTCAGGCCAAATGGGGGTGCCGGTGATCAAGATTGAAGATCAGATTATTGTTGGTTGGAATAAGTCGGCTCTAGAAGAAGTTTTGGGAGCAAAACACAAGGCAGAGGTATAGGTTGTTGAAATAATAACAAATAAAATAAACCCTCAAGGGTTTATTTTAGGTTGACATGACGCGGAAAAACTGGTTGATTACGGGCGCCTATCTTTCCCTCGGTGGTCAAATACGGGGTGGATGGGTGAGGAATGGTGAGTCGATCACGCAAAGTCAAAGGAGGAGAGGATGGCAAGGTCAAAGCGCGCGCAAACCGAAGGTGTCCCTAGGATTGTAAACATCGGGGGAGGAACGGGAACGTCAACTTTGCTTGATGGTTTGTATCCAATCGCTCATCTCGTGCGTATTACGGCCGTTTTGTCCGTTGCTGATAGCGGCGGATCAAGTGGACGGCTGGTTGGGGAGCGTGGGGATATTCCATGGGGGGATTTTACAAGGTGTTTGCTTGCTCTATCAGAGGCCGCGAGGCAACCAGGGGTCAGAGCATTCTGGAACGCGCGGCATAGCGATGGTCACCGTGAGGGGAACCTTCAGTTGTCAGCCTGGCGCCAACAATTGCGAGGTGATTCTCTGGCGGCTCTACATCGAGCGCATCGAGTGCTTCGGGTGCGTGGGAAAGTGCTCCCCGTCGCCGCCCGGCCCGTGAATCTCGTGGCTCAGGATGGTGGTGAGATTGTGAGCGGTGAGCACGCGATCGACTTTTACCCTCGGGTGCTTCGTGATTACTGCGTTTCTCCAGATCTCTGTGCGCTACGAGAGGTCACAGAGGAGATTGTCCGAGCAGATCTCATCTGTCTGGGGCCGGGGGATGTTCACACGAGCATCTATCCTGGTCTTCTCACGCGAGGGGTCTATCGGGCGATCGAGCAGAGTCGGGCAAGGGTTGTGTTCGTTTTGAATCTTTGCACGAAGCCGGGTCCGATGGCTGACTTCACCGCTCGCCAGATCTGCGAAGCTGTCAGGCGCTATCTTCCCCGGCTGGATCTGGTCCTAGTCAACTCGGGGCCGATAACAGGAGAGGCGACTGAGCAATGTAATACGCAAGGAGAGCGGTCGGTTGTCGATGATTTGGGCGACGACCCTTCTGTTCTGCGTCTAGCTTTGGTGTCGGATGAGTTGGCGCATCCTGTGGCTGGAGATCCGGTCAAAAACAGATCTCTATTCCGCCATGATTCGCACAAGCTAGCTATGGCGATTATCGCGCTGCTACCAGACGTGGCAATACGCCGGCGCTTGTTTGAAGCCTTGGAGGCATCAGTACACACCTAAAACCGGCCGGTGCTCTAGAGGGAGACATCGGCCGGGTTTTGTTTTTTTATGACTTACGCTTTTCCAAGCGTTTGTTCGCCGGGTTTCCACTCAATCGGACAGAGCTGACCAGATTGCAGGGCTTCGAGGACGCGGATGGTTTCACTCACAGAACGACCCACGGATCCGGCGCTGACGAGAAAGTATTTCACGATCCCTTCTGGATTGATCAGAAATAACCCCCGTTGCGCTTCGCCGGTCTCTTCGTCCAATACCTGGTACGCACGTGATACCTTCAAACCTGTATCCGCAAGTACTGGATATTCTACATTTGGCAAATCGCGTTCGAACCAGGCCTTGTGACACCATGTTGAATCTGTAGAGGCGGCTAGTATTTCACAATTTAATTTTCGGAATGTTTCGACGGCATTGGAAAAACCTTTGAGTTCCGTCGGACAGATAAAAGTGAAATCACGTGGGTAGAAAAAGAAACACAGCCATTTACTTACGTAATTTGACAAGCTGACTTTCTGGTCTGTTTTTCCTTTTTGGTACGCCGGGATGTCAGAGAATCCGGGCGCTGGGTGATCAAGAAGAATCATACCGAGATTTGTTGTTTAGAATAAATTTCGTTCGCTTTGGACCAGTTTAAGTTTTTCCACCAATCCGAGATGTACGCTTTGCGATCTGACCCGTAATCGATGAAGTAGGCGTGTTCATACACGTCTAGGACCAAAATCGGTATGCATCCCCAGACGCCGCCCTGGTTATGAGCATCGCATCCATAAATTTTTAATTTTTTTGCTTGCGTATCCCAACATAGTACTGCCCAGCCACGCACGGCCATTGCGGTGGCCGAAAAGAACGCGACAAATTTCTCAAGAGATCCATATTTTTCTTTTAGCGCTTCCACGAGCGTGCCATGAGCTTCCCCAGATCCACCCAATCCGTCGAAATAATATTCATGCAGGTATACCCCGTTAGCTGCAAAAGTTTCTGCGTCACGGAGTGCGCGCAGTTCTGAATATGTCTGATTTGCTGCATCTAGTCCAGCACCGGACTCATTTATGGCCACTAACTTTTCGGACACCTCATTCAACTTATTCACGTATCCCGCATACAATTTATCGTGATGGATCGCGGTTGTTTTATCGGAAATTCCTGTTAAATTTTTGAAGGGTAAGGGTTTTGTTTCGGTTTTCATATCATTCGCTAGTTAAGTATAAGCTTTCATGGCTTTGAGTATCTCAGCGTCCTTTGGCATGCCACGCTTGAGATAGCGGATGATGCCATCTTTGTCAATGCCGATAACACTGCGACGAATGATGCGCACTTTGAAGTAGGAGCGGATGGCCTCGTAACGTTCGCTGACTTTTTTTCCGGTATCGATCAAGAGAGGAAAGGGGAAAGAGTATTTTTTGATGAATGCCTGATGAGATTTGTCATCCGCATGATTCACGCCGAAGACGGCAATATTGGCTTCTTGGAATTTTTGCCAATCATCACGCACGGCACATAATTGCATGGTACAGCCTGGTGTCATATCTCCTGGATAGAAAATGAGAACCACTGGCCGCTTCCCACGGAAATCAGTGAGAGACACGCTCTGGCCATGATCATCTTTGAGAGTAAAGCTCGGCGCTTCGACGCCGATTTTAATTGCCTCAGGCATAAGCGTTTATTGATAGGTATGGTGGATAAAGAGGTATAGGTTAGCTAACAACGTATCAAACTAGGAGAGCATACGAAATAAATCGGTCAAGCGTTGCCGTTGCTCGACACAGTGATTATTCTATTTTATTCTACAGCAAAGTTATGTCGCGATTCTTTCTCTGTTTAGGGATGGGTTTGATTCTTTTTGGAGCCGGATGCTCTTTTCCACACCTTCCGAGTTCTACCACGCCAACCAGTTCAATTGCCACCTCTACAAATCTTCTCTTGGTTCCCGGCGATCGGTTGGAAATAAGGCAAACGTTTTTAGGGATTGGTGCTGGGCTACCGGATCTGACAAAAACGAAAGACGGTGTCCGGCTAGTTACTCTCTCATCATTTGAACCACGGCAGCAGGCGGCGCTGGCATGGACCATGAGTCTAGCACAGGAGACTTCATCTTCACGCGCGGCACGTGCTGCTTACGACGCAGATCTGCGAGCGCATCCGCGGCCGATTGGTGAGAAAACTCCAGATCCGCCGGAAATAGTCATGGAGAAGGTGGTGACAAGCGGAACCGTTGACCGATTGGATTTGTTTCACGCGCATACGCTTTTTCTCCCTGCTTATTGGGATGGGTTGCAACATACGCTTGATAAAAGCGGTCTTTGGTTGTCGGATGATGTCTTCCAAGAGTTGACACGAACAAGAGTGGCGACTTTGGATTTTGGTGTCGAACGTTCACCTATCTCGACCGCGCTTACGCTGGCTTCGGATTGGAAGAAATTAATGAACCGTTTGCACCAACAGGCAGATCAGGACCAGCAAGACCCGACACTCGTGAAAGCAGACCCTGATTTTATCGATTGGACCGTGCGTGTGAACGGTTCCGAACGGCAGGTTTCTGCGTTCCGTGCCAAAAATTGGTATGGAGATTTGGTT
Organism: uncultured Gammaproteobacteria bacterium; assembly: GCA_964413385.1. Lineage (GTDB taxonomy): Bacteria > Patescibacteriota > Patescibacteriia > 2-12-FULL-60-25 > 2-12-FULL-60-25 > VGLT01. The sequence goes on from CAYPSC010000054.1 coordinate 5,779, forward strand.
GTCTTGAATAATCGTGATAATCCGTTGATTCTTAAATTTACAGCAAATCCGCTTGCGTCAGGGGATCTTCTTGGTGGGATGGACGCGTTGAAAAAAAGTTTGGGTTATGAGATCACAGATATCTACATGCAACGTTGATCAGGTGGCCTCTGCTGCTCTGATCCAATCGCCGTAATAGCGGCGATAAACCAGTGCGTCACGTAACTTTCTTAGTCCTTGGAGTGTTTCAAATGTGGCGGCTAGATGCCTTGCCGTTTTTTCTCTATCTAGATTTCTTCCGAGAAATTGGTTTAAGGGGCGTTTGGCACCTTCTGAACCTAATAAAGTTTTACCAATGATTTCCCAATTAAGATGATGGCTTGCCATTTGCGCCTCCCAATCATCCCATTGGCGCTCAACAAAAAATTCTGCATCCTGCAGAGCTTTTTCTACGGCTTCACCCGTTCGATCGCGGTTGAGTGTTTCAATGATTTCTGAGGCCATTCGTTCCTCAGTTCGTTCTCCTGGCTCAAGGGGTTCGCGTGGATCGTGTCCGACGAGGACGGAGTTCAGATTTTTATGAGCTTCTAAAGAAACGCTGGTAGGATCGGGTGTCCCATGTTGAAACAAGCTTATGCGTAAAATGTATTTAC
>CAYPSC010000055.1:0-898 GCA_964413385.1 uncultured Gammaproteobacteria bacterium
GGGCTGGGCAAAAAAGTAATTATTTCCGGCGTGGGTCGGTTCAATGTCACGACATGTATTCGCGACATGCCAACCGTCCTAGGTCAGTACACGCGCGGTGCAAAATTTTTATCCAAAGCGATGTACGCGTTCCCGCCCGAAGCTGTCTACGGTTGGTTTGAAGCACACGGTGTGCCGATGAAGGTGGAGGAAGATTTGCGTGCCTTCCCGCAATCGGATGATGGGAAGGACGTCGTGCGGGTCTTTGAGCGGCTTTTTGGTGGGTCAAATGTCCAAACGCTGCTTAAGGCTCATGTGACTCGCATTGAGAAGGATCCAACCGGATATAGGATTTTTCTCAAAGGTCAGGACGCACCGCTCATCACCGATAAAGTGATTTTGACCACTGGTGGTCAGGCACACCGACATACCGGTTCGACGGGCGACGGGTATGCATTTGCCATCGGGCTTGGGCATACGATCACAACTCTCTCGCCGAGTCTGAACGCGTTCACCACCAAAGAGTCGTGGCCAAAAGACATTGCCGGGCTGTCTTTCGAACGTGCGACGCTTACCGCCCATCGACTGAAATCATCATCGTTCACTGGCCCGTTCCTGTTCACTCATCGCGGCGTGAGCGGTCCGGCTGTTTTTGCGCTGTCTTCTTTGATCGCCTTCGAACCGTATGGGCCGGAACGACCGCTCGAATTGACGATCGACCTGTTTCCGGAAGAAACGGGCAGCAGTTTGTCTGCGCGACTCCTGGTCGCCATCGCAAACCATCCAAAAAAATCTATCGCGAATGTCCTCGACATCCTGTTGCCAAAATCGCTAGTCAGCGTTGTCTGTCGTGAGGCCAACGTTCCGCAGGACCGTCGCGCGATCGAAGTATCAAAAAAAGATCTGTCCAGGATTATTG
>CAYPSC010000055.1:908-6281 GCA_964413385.1 uncultured Gammaproteobacteria bacterium
GTTGAAACGTATTTCGCTGACGGTGATCGGGCGCGATGCAGGCGATGAGTTCGTTACCGCAGGAGGAGTGAGCCTGGATGAGGTAGATCCGCGGACCATGGAATCCAGGCGCTGCGCCGGCCTCTTCTTCGCCGGTGAGATCCTCGACGTGGATGGCTTCACCGGCGGTTTCAACCTTCAAGCCTCGTGGGCCACGGGACATTTGGCAGGTGAGAGCGTTGCCAGCAATGGTGGGGACGGGGTTCAATAGTTTTGAGCTAATGCCGGATGGCCTGCAAGGGAGCGTACATGGCGATGACGAGGAGGTCATCAGGTGGATCGCCTATTTTTCTAAAGCATTTCCGCCATTGTGTCCTTATGCCGTCACCAGAGTCCTGATGTCGTTCACGAGCCCCTGCCAGGAAGAGACCACGGACACAAAAGCCGTGGTTTTTTCGTTATAAATAGAGCCGTATATTAGAATTAGACTAGTTGTACGTGAAATGCTAGAATAAGCAAATCGGCGAAACTCAATTCACATGTCCAAATCCATCGTTATTTCCAATTTGAGCAAAAAATTTACCTTTCCAGTGAAAAATAAATCAGCGGGATGGGTAAAAAATTTATTTGCGCCAGAGATAAAAGAAGTTGTCGCGGTAAATAATATTTCCTTTTCCGTCGCAAAAGGCGAGCGTATTGCTTTTATCGGACCGAACGGCGCAGGGAAATCAACGACCATTAAGATGCTGACCGGTATTCTTTTTCCTTCCTCCGGGAGCATTAATATCCTCGGCCTCGATCCAACCAAGGATAGAAAAAAACTTGCCTACCAAATTGGCACGGTTTTTGGCCAGCGTTCACAACTTCTTCCAAATCTTCCATTAACGGATTCGCTGGAATTTTTTGGTGTCATGTACGATTTGAGTGACAAGCAAATCAAAAAACGTATTGATGAGCTGGCGGAACTCTTTAGTCTCAGCTCTTTCATTGATCAACCTGTCCGCAAATTATCACTTGGACAAAGAATGCGTGCCGAGGTCGCAGCCTCCTTGATTCATAAACCAAAGATCATCCTCCTTGATGAACCAACCATTGGACTAGATGTTGTTGCAAAAAAAGCTCTTCGAGATCTGCTTCTCAAAATAAACCAAGAGGAAGGCACGACCATTTTCCTTACTTCGCACGATGTTGGCGATATTGAGTCGCTTTGCGACAGAACGATTATCATTAATCATGGAACGATTATCAAAGACTTGCCAACGGAAGACCTAGCACGAACGTTTGTGATTGAAAAATATATCGATCTCGTTCCGATGGCAAAGTTCAAGACTTATCCCGATCTTCCGGATGGAATCAAATACCTTGCAAAAAATGGGAACAAGATTACCGTTGCCGTTGATGTGCATAAAACAACTGTAAAAGAGGCTCTTCAGGCCCTTCTTGAACTTTTCGACGCGGAAGATATGGATGTTTACGACGCCGATCTTGAGACCGTTATTCGGCACATTTATGAAAGAGATGCGGCTCGCCAGTAAAATGGTTCGAACGCTCGTAAAAGACCGGATGCGCTATCCGGGCAGGCTTATGGCTGATACCCTAACACTTGTAACGCGTTGTGGAATTCTGCTGATCCTGTACTGGTATGTTTTCAGGCTCCAGGGAGGGGTCGTGCACGGCACGAGCTACCGAATCGCCGCATGGAGTATGTTTTTTTATTTTGCGTTTTCCTCCTTTGGTCTACGTGCGATCGCTGGAACTATTATGCGGGATGTGCGGTCTGGGAATGTTGAAGTGCTGTTTAACAAGCCAGTCTCTTATCTTGCGTATCGTATTTGGTGGCAGATAGGTTATGGCCTCTATCCATTTCTTCTCGCGATTATTTTTGGGAGTATAACCCTTGCTTTCATTGTTGGCGTACCTCAAACGATGACCATAGGAATTTTCTTGCCAACGGTTCTGTTGGTGTTTCTAGGGGCGACCATCCTTTCCTTGGCCCTCTACTCCATTGTTGGTCTTCTTGCCTTTTGGATTGAAGACATTAATCCGCTTTTTTGGATGGTTGATAAAGCGGTTATGATTCTTGGAGGTTCATACTTGCCGGTAGCCCTGTTTCCACCGCTCGTGCAAAAGCTTTCCATGTATAGTCCCTTTGGCGCTTCGCAGTTTGTCACCTACACCGTTTATGATACATGGGCAGCGAATTGGCTGGCACTCATGGGAGTTCAATTCGCATGGATTATCGCTTTGGGGTTGATGGCATCAGTGCTTTTTTCTAAAGCCAGAGAGAAAGTCTCGGTGAATGGCGGATAGACCTATGTTTAAAGAATTGCGATTCGCCCTCTACGCGATGAAAAAGAACATTCAAAGCAGTGCGGAACTTCGCACGAGCTTTTTAATGAATGTGGTCGGCATGGCGATCAACAACACATCCTTCGTGATCATTTGGATTTTCTTTGTTAAATCCGTAGGTGTTATCAATGGATGGACGGCTACTGACATTATTGCCCTTCAGGGCTTTACGGCGCTATCTTTTGGTGTTGTTTTTTCCGTTGCCATGGGCATACGGCAGTTGCCTGATTTTGTCGCGTCTGGATCATTTGATCGCATCATGCTGTCCCCAAAAAATTTACTGGTGCGAGTCGCTACCTCGGCTTTCAACGCTTCCGCGGTTGGAGATGTTGTTTTCGGGGTTGTCTGTTTGATTATCTATGTATTTCTTGGGCATCTGAATTTGTATCAAATTTTTTTGATTCCCATTTTTGGAATTATAGGTGTCCTCGTTTTCTTGGCGACCAGCATTGCCGCATTCTCCACCAGCTTCTTCTTCATTGATGCAAATGCGGTCACAAACGGATTTTTCGAGCTATTCATGACACCGTCACTTTTTCATGGAGGCACTTTTCAAGGAGCGATGCGCTTTATCTTTACCTTTTTGATTCCATCCTTGCTCGTGGGAGCTTTGCCCACGGAAGCCGTCAGAGATCTCTCGTTTCAGAAGCTTTTGCTTGTGGGAATGGTCGCTATCGTTTGGTTTATCTTGGCACTGCTGATTTTCCGCGCGGCTGTTAAAAATACGAGAGCTCGAATTTTATGACGTTCGGAAGCTAGTCGTTTCTTAAACACTTTTGGCTATTTGCTCGGAACATAAATCATGCCATCACGAAAGTCCTACGAGGCGCTCTATCGAACGGTGGGTACTTGTTCGATCCTTAACGGCTGAGCAATCATATTCCCTGCATGGTACCAAAAACGTGATATATTATTTTGCTCATGCCTCAGTCCGATCTAAATATCTATATTTCGCCAAAGTCTTTGGTCCCCAAAGAAAAGTAACGGCAAGTACAAGGAGGATAGTAATAACAGCTGAAATTTGTGGGTTGTATGCGGAAGAAGCTTTTTGTAAATTATCCGTTGGCCATAGGATCGAAAATAAACCAAATGTCCAATGCAGAAGCGCCATAGAAAACAAGCTCTTTCCTGAGTTGTTATACATCCAGACAAATAATACTCGAGCCGCGATAGTGTATAATGCGTGCCAAAAAATCCACCAAATTGAATAATACCCACTGATAACAAACCCGGGAATATGATATCCAGCCCACACGATGCCAAGAAGGAGACCTGATAGTAGGGCGGTATGTCGCTTTTGCATTGGGTCTAGAGCATATCCCGTCATGCCCAGTTCCTCGCCGTAGGTCATTAGGAACACGGTACTATATCCAAGCAGCAGGATCCACGAGAAATGCGGGGCAGGGATGGGGGCGCCTGATAAACGGAGAATGAGGTACGCGAGGAGGCTGATGCCGGGGTAAATCATCATGATTGGCAGTAACCAAATTTTTGGTTTTATGGCGCGAACATCGTATGTTCTTTTTAGGAGACCCGCAATCCCGCGTCTTCCGTTTTCGAGCGATGTCAGGATAAGAGCTGCGGCAAACGGCATCGCAAGCGGTAACTGAAATAATTTGAATCCTGGAAAAATTTGAATGTCGTACTTTGAACCAATGACCCACAACGGAATGGAGAGGCCGAAAAGAAGGATAAAAAACCTTGAGGGTGATCTTTCTCGAAACATAACTAAAAAACATTTGGTGTATTCACGGTTGGAACAAAGTAGGGATCGAGTGGGGTGCTTGGCAGGCGTTTCATATTCAGGAAAAGGGTGCTTTATCAAGTATAACAACAGAGCGTTATCAACGCACGAACGTCTTAACCTTTTACATGACCCCCCTGCTAAAAAATTATGGATCGATAGAATATTCCAAAAGAACAGCTGACAAAAGGAATTTTATATTTTAACATATTACAAAAAAGATAATATGAAAACGAAAGATAGACTCCATCGGGTCATCGAATTTATTTGGTTAAACCAGCTCACCAAAATTGATAATCTCCATTCTGAATTCGGCTACGACCAGTGTCCGAACATCTTCCACGAGCCCCTACCATCAGAAATCTATAGTAAAATCTGGGGATTTTTGATTGAAGGCAGGAAGATAAACTCAACCATTGTTTTATAAATATATTTCTCTATACTGGGCGGCATATGCATAACCGACCGATCACAACTCTTTTTATGCTTATGTCCGTGGACGGAAAGATCTCCACCGGTGATACGGATGAACGAGATTTTGATAAGGATCTAAAAACCATCCCTGGAATCATGGAAGGATTGTCACAATACTACGAGCTCGAAAAGCAGACGGATTTTGTGTCATTCAACACGGGACGCGTGATGGCCAAGATCGGCGTGAATGAGCGGAAGTACGAACCAACGAAAATTAATTGCAGTTTTGTGATCGTTGATCATCATCCGCATTTGACCAAGGCGGGCGTTCAGTATCTCTCAAAGTGGTTGAAGACCCTTTATCTTGTGACGACAAATCCAAACCATCCGGCAAAAAGTAGCAAAGCTGATAATGTCGTGGTTATGGGGTATCCAAAGATTGATTTTGCTGCCTTGTTTCAAGAGCTGAAAGAAAAATATGGCATCGAGCGTGTCACGATTCAATCAGGCGGAACCGTCAACGCTGAACTTGTTCGTGCCGGTTTGATCGATCAATTATCAATAGTGGTTGCACCTTGCTTGATTGGCGGAAAAAAGACATCGTCGTTGGTTGATGGAGAATCGCTCAAGACAGAAAGCGATTTACTCAAAATCAGACCGTTGTCTCTTATTTCAGCCACGCCTTTGAATGATAATTATGTTCATTTGCAATACGATGTTATGAACACGCTAGATTCCTAGAAAATCGGAAATGTTTGGCGAAAACAAAAGGTAGAATTTTTGTAGAAATGTTTGTATCATTTTATCGATGAAAATTTACGTTGCTCATGCGAGTCGTTTGCCTTTCGAGGAAGAGCTCTATGCGCCCCTCCGTCAGCTCCAGGGAG
>CAYPSC010000056.1:0-6273 GCA_964413385.1 uncultured Gammaproteobacteria bacterium
TCTCGTGAGAGACTCAAGCGCTTTATTGGTATCACGCAACTCAGATTCCAGCTTTGCTCCGATAGAAAGCTCGTCAGCCAAAGCCGAGGCTTCGATTGAGTTATCATCTTCTGAATCACCGCCTGTTTCTTCGATTTGCACTTCAAAGTGACCCGGCTTTTTGGGATCACGTTTTGCAAAGTCAGCCAGATCGCCTTCCAATCGAGTTTTCTCCTCAAGCAATCGAGCTCTCATTTTTTCGATGAATTCTTTGGTAAAAGCATTTGTCATAACGTTCAGAAAGCTTAGCGGAGAAAGACTCTTTCGGCAAGTCACTTAAGATAATTAAAATCAATTTTTGTATTTTAAAGGGCGCCACGATCCTAACCCCGTAACATAGTGTGTTTTAGGGTCGATGTGACGCCCAGTCATAGCCTAGGTGCCACGTCTCGGAGCGATGAAGCTCAACGAGGAAAGGCAGTGGCCATGACTTTAGAGACGGTGTGTTTTCCACCCAACCCTGGCTTCTCCCGCGCAAGTGCTATGCACTTGAAAATGCGAGTGGCCAAGATTTGAATTTTACTTTTTGTTTTCTTTGCCCGCCCTAAATTAGGACGGACGGGGTCGAGTTGAAAAACTCCAACCAATTCCATCCGCAGATGGAGGTTGGCGGGATTTCGCACGTGGAAGGTACAGCGCTGGTTTCACCCAGCGGAGCACGTGCTATGCCTATCTCGTTATTTCATAACGGGACACGCGCAGCACGTACTCTGAGGTCATCTCCCTGACTTGCAGGAACGATGTTCGCCAACGGCGAACGGGGTCCGCGGTTCGCTGGACCAAAATAAAGAGGAAAGAACAGAACTAACAGAAACGAACGGAAACGAACGGAAACGAACGGACGAGAACAGAAGGTACAGCGATCGCGAGCGCTGGGGTGCGCTACCTGCTTGCCAGCAGGCTTACGATCTGTCCGCTACTGCGAACTCTTATAGAATAGCATTTTTTTGCCTCCTGATCAAACGGTGGATGCTAAGTTTAAAAATTTTCTCTCAAGGAAGCGTTAAAATACTCTTATCCACAGATGTGGATATCTCACTCCAAACAAATCGCCAACCTCCCTTTCATTGCTCCGATATCCGCACTTGCTGTGGAGGAACTAAAAAAACTCCCAAGAGGTTTAAGCAAAACGTCTACCATGTGAGAGGAAAAATGAGCCCACGGTTCTAATCCTTGGCAAATTTTTTTTGGCTTAACATAGGATAACGATGACTCATCCCATGTTCCAAGACGTAACTCATTCCCCATAATTTGGAAAGAACCATATCGCGTGCCATTTTTGGCTGAGTAAAGACCATTTTCATCTAAATTCAATGGTAAGAAGCGTTCGTTATAGGTTGTTGCATCAGGCAAGGTGCTCGTTCTGTGATCTGTTAAACCAAAAATTCCCAGCAATTGACGAGCCTGTGAGGGATTTATTTGATCTTTAAAGACAATGGAGATGCTTTTTGGCTTTGTTTGGCCATCATAATTCATACTGATTTGAACTGGCTGCAACCCGAGGGAAGAAAACGGGATATCATCCGCTCCCATTTCCTCGAGAAGCGTGGTTGCGACCACTGGAGCTGTATCTTGGCTTAAATTAAGGCTCAAATCTACTGAGCGAAGAGGCGCTGGCGGTTTATCCTCTAAAACAATGTCTGTAAAAATAGCCCCATTTTTTATATAAGCCACGAACGGATCTCCGTCCGCTTCCCAAAGGCCGTTACCCAACTGGAAAAGAATTCGGGGATTAATCCAGGCAACCAACAAAGCGCTCGTATGCGAACGCCACCAATCAGATTGATCAAGGTAACTTAGCGATCGTCCACCCCGTGGGAGAAGTTCATCAGAAATAAGCGCTATTGCCCCATGAGCTTCGCGCACGCGTAATCCCCCCGCCTGCCAGCGTGGAACGAGGGAAAAGTAGCGCCAACCCGCATCACTTGGATACGCACCAAGGATGACGGGCCAATGAGATTCACCTGCTAAGGCCTGCTTCCAGATAGCTGGGAGTTGGTCGAATTGCCTATCCGACAATCCGGCGTGAGCCACGCGTGGCGTCACAGAGACAAGAACAGCTGTTTCTAACGGGATAGCAAAAGACATTCGGAGCAGAAGCCATAGTCCGAGTAGCAGAAGACTTGTCAGTAGGAGCGCAATCCCGCCCGCTATGAACAAACGGCCGCGTGGATTTGGGGCGCGGCCGATGCTCAAAACCGTATTTTCTTGTGAGGCTTGAACAATGAAGGTTGATGAATCCATGCCAAAAATAGCTTATCGTTTTTCCTCTATCATTGGTAGATCTGGTGCTATGAGTGCCCCTAAAAGTTTCTGCGTGGCGGACGACTCCCGTTTCCATTTCCATTACGCAATGGACGTTCGTCGCGTGGCATCGGTTTGTAATTTGGATCCAGGCGTTTAATCGAGAGGTTGAGGCGTCCTTGCGCATCAATTTCGTAAACCATAACTTTGACCATCTGTCCCATTTTGACGACATCTTCGACCTTATTTACCCGCATAGGCGCAAGTTCGGAAATATGAACCAAGCCTTCTACCTTTGGAAGAATTTCCACAAAGGCACCAAAATCCATGATGCGCGTCACTGGACCTTCAAATATTTCGCCAGCCTTTACCTCACGCGTGAGCTGACGAATCCAAGCTACTGCTTTTTCGAGTGATTCCAAATTAACAGAAGTAACCATGACTAACCCATCGTCTTCAATATCAATTTGCACGTTATGCGTTGCGATAATTTCGTTAATGACTTTGCCACCAGGACCGATCACGTCACGAATGCGTTCCGGATTGATACGGAATGACTCGATGCGTGGCGCGTAAGGCGAAAGATCTCTACGCGGTTCAGCGATTGTCTGCTGCATGGCGTCCAAAATCTGCAAACGCGCATCACGCGCCTGTTTAAATGTCTGCTCAACGACAAACCAGGGCAAGCCAGAGGTCTTGGTATCCATCTGAATGGCGGTAATGCCATTACGAGTCCCTGCGATCTTGAAGTCCATGCCACCTGCGCCATCCTCCAAATCCTGCAGGTCGGTGATGACTTGGTATCGTCCGTTTTTTTCGTCACTCGCAAGTCCCATGGCAATACCGGCAACCGGTGCAGCGATAGGCACACCAGCATCCATAAGAGCGAGCGTCGAACCACAGGTTGCACCCATGGAACTGGAACCATTTGAGCCAAGTACTTCTGAAACCACCCGAATCGTATATGGGAACTGTTCTTTCTCTGGGAGAACCGGCATGAGCGCACGCTCTGCTAATGCTCCATGACCGATTTCGCGCCGACCCGGACCACGATTACTCTTGGTTTCTCCAACCGAATAACTTGGAAAGTTGTAGTGATGGAAATAGCGCTTCGTCATCTGGTATTCCATGGTATCGAGTGTTTGCTCCATACCTGGCGAACCAAGCGTCACCGATGACAACACCTGCGTTGAACCGCGCTGGAACAAACCAGAACCGTGTGTACGTGGCATCACGCCAACCAAGGCCCCGAGTTCACGAATCTGAGTCAGACCGCGGCCATCGGCACGCACTTTCTCATCCAAAATTTGTCGCGTGATTTCCTCTTCCACAAACGCATCCACAACATCCTCTGCTTTTTTACGATTATCTTTACCGATACCCAATTCTGACAAATGGTCTGCCAGTTCTTTTTTTAAGCGGACAACAGCCGTCTTACGATCTGATTTCGTCTTCAACGGCTCTGCAAACAACACGTGGCGCTTTGTTTCCAAAAATGCACGCGCCTTGGCATGGATCGCCGCGACTTCTTCTTGTTTTGTCCGCTCGTCCTCGTCTTTTGGCTGTGTTGGATCAATCTTAGTTTTACCTACTGCTTTTACCACTTGGTTGATCAAGTCAATGACCGGACCAATGTGTTGATGCGCAAATTGCATGGCTTGCAGCGCCACGTCTTCTGGAATCTGTTTTGCACCAGCCTCAACCATCAATGTCTTATCCGCGGTTCCTGCCACCACAAGATCCAATTCACCAAGATCGGTTTCCATGTATGTTGGCATCAGAATGAGTTGTCCATCTTTCAAACCAACGCGTACGGCAGCAATTGGACCGTTCCAGGGAATATTCGAGATCGCCAATGCACAGGAAGCCCCGATGAGTCCGGGGACGTCCGCGTCGTTCTGTTGATCGTGAGAAAATACCGTGGCAACAACAGCGATTTCATTACGCAGGGCGTCGGGAAACAGAGGGCGAATGGCGCGATCGATTAATCGCCCAGAAAGAATCGCTTCGTCCGTTGGGCGGCCTTCACGTTTAATAAAACGCGATCCCTTGATACGACCGGCCGCATACATGCGCTCTTCAAAATCCACATTGAGTGGAAAAAAATCGGCGCTCTCACGTACATCGCCCATGGTTGCTGTACACAAAACCACCGTGTCGCCATAGCGAACGACGCATGAGCCGTTTGCCTGTTGTGCGAGCTGTCCCGCGCTGATTGATAATGTTCGACCTCCCCACTCTATCGAAAACTCTTTTGGTGTTGCAATCGCCATAGATGAGAATATACCTCATCTTGAGAAGAAAGCTGCTAAGAAGCAACTCGATTTCTCAAGACGAGAATTAAAGTGAATAGTTTTACCCTCCTTAAATCCCCCTCACGCTCCTCCGTAAGGAGGATAGACGAGATTTAATACGTAATTTTAATTTTTCGCAACCCGGTATCGCCCGATCCTCTGCGTTGGCCAGATTTCCCTTTTTCTCCGCCATAAGGCACTGGCTCATCATCAACAAGATCATCGTTTGCATGGAGCTCTCGTTTACCGCGAGCACGGATCAAGAATTCATCCGGCTGTGAAGATACATCCAAAAAGGCATCGGCCACTTCGCGCAATCTCGCATTTGTTGATTCGCCAAAGGCCACGACTTCACATAAAACGCCATGTGCATGGAGATATTCGGCAAGCGGACAAAAGTCTCCATCGCCGGTGATCAAAACCACCACGTCCACACGCGGAGAGATACTGATCGCGTCCACACACATCCCCACGTCCCAATCTGCTTTTTTGGCGCCACTGGCAAATTCCTGAACATCCTTTATTTTGAGCTCAATGCCATTTTGCGTAAGAGCATCGAAAAAAGCTTGCTCTTCGCCGGTTTTCGACTTAGCGACATAAGCAATAGCGCGGATCACCTGACGATCACCGACGGCAGCTTGCACCAGTGCAGGAAAATTTACACGCGAGCCGTACAGATGCTTGGCAGAGTGATACATGTTTTGCGTATCAATGAACACGGCAACTCGTTGTTCTGGTTTGTTAATCATAAAAGAAGAATTTTAAAAGAAACTTTTAAAAAATAACGGAATTAAAGAAAACGACAGAAATTTTGCGTTTTGGAAAACGCTGAAACCTCATCAACATTAAAATGATAGCAAAAAATTTCTCTCTTGTCCAGAAAAAAAATGCGCCCCGCCGGTCGGATGGACCCAGCGGGGCGCAAGACGATGCGAGAACAGTGAGGGTACTACTCCTTGCCGGTGAGACGGTGGAAAATACTGCGAGCCTGAGCGAATTCCTCGAGCGCGGCGTCGACAGCCGGCAGCGACCTCTTGAGGCAGTCAATCGTCCGCCGACCATACATACGAACTGTCGAGTAGTCGTCACTTGCAGGAACCTTGGCGAGGAACTGCTCAACCGCCTCCCAGAGGAGAACGGCGAACATCTCATCGCGACGGTCCTTGGTGACTCGACGGATCTCCCGCTCACCCTCGGCGATGGCGGCATCGATGTCGTGGAAGGCGATCCGATTCTTCGCCTCCAGGCGCTCAACCTCGACGCCATCATCGATCGTGATACCCGCGTAGATCTGCGGGTCGCCATGGTCGTTCAAGTCGAAGCGCGGTTCGAGCGAACGGTACGCCTCGATGCGCTGGCGCTCTTCCTTAGCGGCTTGCAGAGCCCACTCCAGATTCCTGAAGAGGGCGAATGAGTCTGTGAGTAGCGCCCGGAGCTCGTGGATCCGCTGCCAGGTCGATCCCGTGTAGCCGGGATCGGCCGCCGCGCGAGCGAGCAGATCTTGCTTATGCCAGGCGGCGGAGTGGAGATGGCCGCGCACGAGCTGCACAACCTTCTGCTTCACCGGATCCGGCAGATCCTGGGTCTCGAACCTGGCCCGCCTGATGATGCCGGTCTGGTGGTCGATCCGCTCGCCCAGGGCCAGCCACTCGTTCTCCCTCGTCCACCGGCCACCCAGGGCCACGCGCGTTGCGGT
>CAYPSC010000057.1:0-3090 GCA_964413385.1 uncultured Gammaproteobacteria bacterium
CTTGCGTTCCTGCATACTGGCGCCTGGATATGGCATCGGTGATGGTGGCAAAATTGGTATGCCAGGTTCAGCATATCCCTGCCCAGCACTTCCACCATAAGAAGGCATGGCGGTTGTGATGGCGTTGTCATACATCATCTGTTTTAGTGGGCGAGACGATGAAGAGAGAAAGTGGCTCCCTTGTTGGACCAAAAGAAGAAAACCGGCGAATCCGATCAGCACGACAAAGAGGATGACTAAATTGATACCGATAACAATTTTTTTTGTACGAGGGTTCATAGAAATAAAATTTTATTGATGTTCTGAGCGAATATGTCCAGCAAGGGTACGCAATTCATGGAGAGCGAGCTTTGCTTCATGTTCATCTGGCGGTTTCCCATGCCATTCAAAGTGTTGTTCCATAAAACTAATGCCTTTGCCGGGAATAGTATGAGCGATGATAACGGTTGGTTGCTCATAAACTGCTTGGGCTTCATGGACCGCGTCGATGATGTGCCGGATGTTATGACCGTCAACCTCAATCACGTGCCAGTTGAATGATCGCCACTTATCTACAAGTGGTTCGAGTGGCATGATGCGCTCTGTGAATCCATCGATTTGAATGTTATTTCGATCAATGATAACCGTGAGATTGTGCAATCTTTCTTTCCCGGCAAACATGACCGCTTCCCAAGTTTGCCCCTCATCTAACTCTCCATCGGATAGCAAGGCGTACGTTCGCCACTTGGCTTGATCAAGGCGTGCAGCAAGTGCCATGCCAATGGCTTGTGATAATCCTTGGCCGAGCGGCCCGCCGCATGTTTCAATACCTATGTCAAAGTGGTTATTTGAGTGTCCTTGAAATGGGGAACCGAGCTTACGAAGAGAATTTCGGAACTGCGCAACCGAACAAAAGCCTCGGTGCGCGAGTGTTGCATACAATACTGGGCAGATGTGAGCGTTGGAGAGAACGAGACGATCACGCTCTGGCCAGTTGGGACGTTTTGGATCGACCCGTAAAATGTGAAAATAAAGAGCGGTAAATACATCAGCCATTCCGAGTGGCCCGGCAGAATGTCCGCTGCGCGCCTTGACAAGCGCGCGGATAACGTCTTCACGGATCGTGTTTGCTTTTAATTGAAGTTGCTTGGTGGTCACAAAAAGATTATACCAAAAATCCCTCGTGTAGGGGGATGTTTGGTTTTTCTGAGCTCTAGCGTTGTATTTATGGAACGACGTTGATCGTGCCTTGCATGGTTCCTGGATAATATTTTGATTTGTAGTCAAAGGAACCGGTTGCATCGAAGACGCGTTTATAAGTTTGCCCTGGTTGAATGTCACCGGAATCCCAACCGTTGCCTGTGACGGTCTCGGCAATGAGATCACTATTGGTCCAAGTGATTTCCGTTCCTTTACGAACAGTGATGGATGTAGGCACGAAACCGTTAGCTTTTCCGCTGATCGTGATCGTGACCTTTGTTTCGTCAAACTGTTTGTCTTGGGAGATGTTCGCCGTCGCTGTCATGATGTTGGCTGGATTGTAATCCGTGGCGGTTTGGATCGGTGTACCAACGCGATAGTTCACAAAGAAGGCATCCGGGATATCGTCGATGCGATTTTTCCAGTTTATCCCAAAAAGCGTATTGGCAAGTTGTTCTGTTTGAGTCCAACGTAGGACGCCGCCCTGATCAACGACATAGACCTTTGGATCTGTGGTGATTTTGACCATCTTATAACCTGGTCGATAGGTGACATTGCCACCGAGTGGGATAGCGGCGAGTTGACCATCGGGAATCGTTTTTACACCTGTAAAATCGCGGTACCAGGTGAAGTAGGTTTTCTCATTTGGAAACACTAAGCGCTTTCCGTTTGGGGCAAAATAATACACGGTACTTCCAGATCCTTTGATGAGGTCGCCGGCATTGAATGCGCTGGTGGTCGCAGAGACGGGTTGAATGGTGAGTGAGGCAAGGAGCAGGGCGGTACCCGCTATCATTCCCCCTACGCGTTGAAGATTCATAACTAGATGCTAAAGAATAAAATGTGTTTTTACTCTCACTCAAAATGGTGAATGTTGTCAAGAATAGAATAAGATTATTGGATTGTTACCATAGTCGATGATGCGCTTGCTGACAAGCCAAGCATGTCTTGAGCGACACCTACAAAAGGGAGAGTTTGTGTATTATTCCATGGCCCTGTTGTTATCGTACAGCTAGCCGCCACGCAATGTTTCAATAAGGTATTATTGAGCCAGATTTCAGTATAGGCAATTCCATCATCATCTGTGGCAGAAGTTGTTACATCCATCGTTTCTCCCTTTTGGATGGTGGTTTTGTCAGGGATAACGGTCACAACGGGATGGTCATTAGAGACGATGGTAAATGTTTGAGTGGGGGACTGACGCTTAAACCCATTTGTATCCTGGGCGATGGCGTAGGCGGTATGGACCGTTCCAAGTGGGCTGGTTTCTGTATTAGTATAGCGGCATTCCTGGAGGTCATTGCATCCGTGAATATTAACACCATCGACATAGATATCGATATATTTTGCAACAAAAGAGGTGTCGACAAGCGCGCGGAACTCGCGTGTCTGACCTGGGCGTACTTCTGAACGCGAAAGGATGAGAGAAACGCCATTGCTCGTATTAGCCGTAGGGGTGATAGTGGTCGTCGCGGTCGCGTGGTGACCATCGATCCAGCTAGCTTCTGTACGTAATTCATAAGAGGCCTTTGTGAGAGAGCCTGGGATTTGGATATCGCCACTGCAAGGCGTGTAATTGCAGCTTCGTTGGAGAGCGTTATCAAAGAAGATGCGAATCTCATTTATGCTCCCAGAAGGAGAAGCGGTGACAGAGACAAAAGTACTTCCGGCAGCCGGGGGAGACGTATTGGTAACAGAGATATTTGCGGAATAGGTCGGACTTGGTATAGGAGTCGGATTCGGATTCGTGCTCGTTGCCGAAGTCGGAGGAGCCGGAGATACTCTGATATTTTTATCAACATTGATGGATGCCGCCTGTGACATCTCCCCCATTGGGGAGAAAGTGCTCGAATTTGCCACAGCCGTTCCGATGGAATAATTAATAAAAAAGGCATCCGGAAGATCATCAAC
>CAYPSC010000057.1:3100-6195 GCA_964413385.1 uncultured Gammaproteobacteria bacterium
TCAACATTTTTTGACCAACTTGCTCCATAGAGCGTTTGCGCTGCGGTTTCGTCTTGAAGCCAATGCAATGTCCCATTTTTTCCAACAGCGTATACCTTTGGGTCTGTTGTCACCTTTACAAGTTTGGTTCCCGGTTTATACGTGACATTCCCGCCCAGAGGATAGGAGGCGAGTTCACTATCGGAGATCGTTTTCACCGTGGAAAAATCTGTATACCAACTAAAATAAGTTTTTTCCGTGGGGAAAACATAGCGTTTTCCATCAGCGCCAAAATAGTAAACAGCAGATCCAGAGCCTTTGATCAAATCGCCAGATGAAGCTGTAGCCTGACTCATGAGGGGAATGGTCAGTGCCAGCAGGGTCACAAAAGAAAGAATACGTCGCATATCACTAAAGTATACCGTAACTAACAAATGGTAACTAGTTACTTGGGAGTGTCTACACTTCTTTGCGTGGAAGAATGAATGAGGTGGCGCAAAAATTTTACCGGATCTTTATGTTCCCAGATGGCATGTGTCATGCAAAGACGACTCACTCCCATGTTTACCAATGTCTTCCAATTACGATCCGTGATTCCGCCATCAAATCCAAGAGGTAATTTTGGTGCTATTTTTTTTAATGCCACAATTTTTTTTGTGATGTTGGGCAATAATTTTTGTCCACTGGCGCCGGGATGGACGCCTAGAATTAGCACTTCATTAATTAGGTGCTTATACGGTTCAATGGAATGAATATCGGTCTCAGGGGCGAGGGCAAGTCCCGCCTGAATGCCATGTGCATGGCAGAAGGCGATAAGTTTTGCATGGTCAATAGGCGCTTCCATATGCCAAATCGCGCGCCGAAAATAGTTCGTACCTAAAAATTTCTTGATCACTGGCAAGGGGTTCTGGATCATGAGGTGAAGCTCAAGCGAAAAGGATGGATCAAGTTTTTTTAACACAGCTGGATCAAACCAGCTTTTTTCTGGCACGAGCGTTGCGTCCATGACATCAAGTTGGACCCAGTGCGTGATGCCATCGACTAAACGAAGGCGCTGAAGAACGGTTTCGCGTTCATCACTTAAAACAGCAGGAATGATGGAGGGTTTCATGTGGGATCTGTATGGTTTACTGGTCTAACTCTTGCACGCGTCGAATGTGTCTTATTGCTTTTGAGGGTGGAGTTTTGAGCCAAGCTTGAAGAATTCGTTTGGCACGTGCGGCATTCGTGATCCGCCCGCCAAGAACAAGAATATTCGCAAAGTCATCTCGGCGCGATGATCTTGCTTCTTCTTCGTTTCGAGCAACGATGGCACGTGCGCCTTTTACACGGTTTGCGGCAATATCCATGCCCATACCAGATCCGCAAACGAGAAGCGCTAGTGTGCCATCAGCTTGAGCGGAACGCGATGTGACGAGCTGTGCGACCTTTTTTGCGATCAGTGGATAATCATCTCCCTCAATCAAATTTGGCGAAACATCGTTGATGTCCCATCCTTTTTCTATCAAGAATTTTTTAAGAACTTCCTTGAGCTCAAATCCCGCATGGTCTGCACCAAGAATGATGGTTTTCATATTAGGCTTACGCCTTCAGAATATCACGAGACTCAAGCCCCGTCTGTTTTTAGTGGGCCAGCCGAGAGAACTGGGCAAGAAGCCAAAAAAATGTTCCAAGAATGTTTAAGACGAAGAAAGCGATGCCCCACGGCTCCCATTTTCGTTGGACATAGCGAAAATGTTCGACGCTTACCCAGCGATTTTTTTTCCAAGCCCATTCATTTCCTTTGACACCCATCACGATCCACCATACCAGACTCACGAAAGGAACAAGATCAAGGAGGCAGATCCAGACGTTATGATAAATGCCCCAAATTTTTGGCAATCCAGCCGCTCCCCAGTTCCAGCCTTGAATTTCGGATGGAATCACGGATGAAGGTCCCTTCCCTGAGCGCTCATCGTATGGCAGGCTTGGATCCAATTTTTTCTTGACCAGCAGAATAATCCCAAAGGGGATACCAAAGACGATACCGATGACACAAATTACCCCGAGAAGACCAAGAAGGACGGAAATAATGCGAGAAGCGGTCGTGCGTGCATTGGTCTGACCGAGCATGACCGCTGGCTGAAGACCCGTTCCAGTTGAGAGCCCTTGTTCTTGGATCTGTTGGTAAACTGTGGGTGGTAGTTCGCTGGCAAAAGTCGGGGCAGGTCCGATCCATGCAAGAGAACTAAGAATAAGAAATCCAATGAGAAAAGATTTGCGAAATGACATAGGATTTAGGGAGTAGTGAGACGAGCAATGACAAAACTCACAATTGCATACGTGGTGAGGACGAAAAAGAGACTGATGATGGGCACAATGATGCAACAAAGCCCCCAGCCGCGACTTCCGGATGGCACATACCGAACATGAGAAAAATCGGGTGTTTGTTCCGGAAGATGCTCCGGAGATACGGGTGTATCAGACATAGAGATAAAATAATTAATTCAAACTATCCCACGTTCTCGTTCAACCGTCAAAACGAACGGAGAGCTCTTGCGTGTTTGATGAAAGAATAATCCCAATCAGGCACTGTGTGTCTCCACAGCTTCACGAGTCGTTGGCAACCGAATGCGCTACGGAAGGCACGCTGCCATCCGGTGGTGCGCTTTTTATTCCTTGACCATTCTTAGAATTTTTCGCATTCTACTAGCACTTATGTCATCCAAAAATCCTGCAGAAGAGGCTGATCGGACGCCTCCGTTTCCCAAGATGGAAGAGGAGGTGTCTGTGTATTGGAAGAAGCACCGTATTTTTGAGCGGTCCATTGAGGAACGACCGGAAAATAAACCCTACGTCTTTTATGATGGCCCACCGTTTGCCACGGGTTTGCCACACTACGGCCATTTGTTGCAATCCGCGATTAAGGACACGGTGCCACGCTATTGGACCATGAAGGGATATCGCGTACCACGACGCTGGGGTTGGGATTGTCATGGCTTGCCCATTGAAAATTTGATTGAAAAGGACCTCAAGCTCAAATCCAAAAAAGATATTGAGACATACGGGATCGATAAATTCAACGCGGCCTGCCGATTATCCATCTTTCAATATGAGAAAGACTGGGCCAGATACAT
>CAYPSC010000058.1:0-6163 GCA_964413385.1 uncultured Gammaproteobacteria bacterium
ATAGACGATTTCCCATGAGGCACCTCCCATTTGGAACTCGAGGTGCGCCTCATTAGTCGCCAAGTTGCCGCAAGCGAGCTTGCCAGCCAGCGTCTCGATATCCAGCTCTTCATCCTTACCCGGAGACGTAACGACGGGCAAACAATACTCCTCTCTCACCTTCGCCGCCTTCTTTGCCTTCTTCTCCTGTTTCTCCCTCTTTTTCTCGGCCTTGCGGAAATCTGCGCCCCGACTCTTCTCCCCCGCGGACGACAACCCTACAATCCCGACCACGTCAATAGCCAGACATGTCAGGATCACCACCCACCTAACCGTTCTCTTCATCACCGCCTCTCCTCCAAACAGTCCCAATTTGATATAAACACAATCCATACAGATAAGACAAGAAGACGCTGGAAATTTTCCCAATTTCCGCTAATCTAGGATGACTATGGACTTCTTTGCTAAACAAAACACGCGTTTAACTGATGCAGCACAAAAAATAGCCGAAGAAATAAAAAAGCGCGCCGGGCGCGCCTTGATTGTGGGTGGTTTTGTGCGTGATTCCTTTTTGAATATCTCATCCAAAGACATTGATATCGAAGTTTACAACATTTCCCCAGAAGCCTTACACGACGTGTTGAAAAATCTTTTCAAAAATAATGTCATCGAAGCCGGCAAATCCTTTGGTGTTTTAAAAATACCCTTAGGTGATGGCTTGGATATCGATGTCGCTCTTCCCCGTCGCGAATCTAAATCCGGTAAGGGACACAAAGGTTTTTTAATCGAAAGCGATCCGAGCATGGATCCAACCGAGGCTGCACGCCGTCGCGACTTTACCATAAACGCCATAGCCATCGATCCTCTGAGCGGCGAAATTCTAGATCCGTTTAATGGGCAAACGGATCTCAATAAAAAAATTCTCCGCGTGGTTGACCCGCAAACCTTTCAAGATGATCCTCTACGCGTTTATCGCGCTCTTCAATTCACCGCTCGTTTTGATCTGAACGTTGAATCTAGAACACTTGATCTCACGCGCAACATGGTCAGTCGTGGCGATCTCGACGAACTCTCCAAAGAACGTGTGAGTGAGGAAATCAAAAAACTCCTACTTAAGGCAGAAAAACCATCTATCGGCTTGCAGCTCGCCTGGGATCTAGGATTGATCGAATGTGACTATCCAGAGCTGTCTGCGTTAAAAATCACGCCACAAGAACCAGCATGGCATCCGGAAGGCGATGTCTGGATCCATACACTTATGGCCGTCGATCAGGCGGCGAAGATGATTCGCATAGAACCCTTTACGGATAACGAGAAGCTTCAGATTATGGTCGGCACCCTCTGTCATGACCTCGGTAAACCGAGTACCACAGCTATAGGTGAAAAAGATGGTATCCCACGCATCAGATCCCTTGGTCATGAAGAAGCTGGCGAAGAGCCAACAAAGCAACTCCTTGCCAAATGGTCCATGGGGTTTGAAGTGGAACATGCCGCACTCACCATCGCGACGCAACACCTCAAACCGGGAATGCTTTTCAACCAAAAAACAAAAGGCACGCTTACGGATGAGCAATATGCCAATGCCGTGCGCAAACTCATAAAAAAGATCTATCCTCTTTCTTGGCGCGTGCTTCTTGCTGCAGCAGAAGCTGATCATCGTGGACGAGCTCTCCCTGGCGCTGAAACAAAACCTTATGAAATTGGCGCGCTCTTTACTCAAATGGTTAAATCTCTCAAACTCGACGAAGCGCCCGCCAAACCGCTCATTCAAGGTCGTGATCTACTTAAACGCGGGATGAAACCAGGACCACAGGTAGGAGAGCTCCTCAATCGGATTGAAAATGCGCGCGATGAAGGAAAAATAAAAACTCACGAAGAAGCTATCACGCTCCTTGATAAAATCCTTGAAGAAGAAGGATAAAAAAACACCCGATCGGGTGTTTTTTTCTTGATGGTCATCTCTACTGCGCAGAAAGATCGCTTGTGGAAGTTGTAACTTCTCCAGACTTCCCATCCTGGGTGGATGTCGCTGCCGTTGTGCTCGATGTTGCGTTCTGATCCTGACCGAGCGTTGTCGGTAATGTTTGACCTGCGGCCGATTGATCATCCGTCACTGGCGTTTGGTCTAAATTCTGATTAGAACTTGCGCAGCCGGCCCCAAACAAGACCAAGATCGCAAGAGCAGACAAACCATACCGTAACTTCATAGTGGAAATAAATTTAGATTAAGTGAGCGTATTTAAGCAGACGAACAATCATTCGTCACGCAGCCATCAAGAACCAAGCTTCACACTTGAGACGAGTTGATTAAAAAGAGTTAACGCCTTTGATTCATCGTACGCCGGACAACCGGAATCCGGCGCTCCGCAGGAGGAAGAATAGCGGGCGCCAAATTGAAGAAGAAAATATCCATCCGTTTGCGGCAGCGTATAGCTGTAATAACGCGTGACCTTTTCCCCCGCTCGCTCTTCCGAGATGCCAAGACAAGCGGTACGCGAACCAAGATTCACGTCATATTCTTGAAATTGTGGCGCGTTCAAATTCCCATAATAACACCCATCCAACCACTGATCCGTGCTAGAAACGTGCCGGATCAGCATTTTTAACTCCGTTGCCCCAGTGATCGTTCCCGAAGGGAAAGCAAAAGCAACGTTCTGTTTTGCGATGTTGATCTGATGGGTAGCCCGCGGTGGATAGCGCAACGTGATGCTAAGCATCTTATCCGTATATGTTGGCCAGTTTGCCGGAATAACAGGTGCGGGCCGCGTCGTCGTAGCCGTGGATGGCGTAGAAGTGACTTCTCTCGCGCTAACCGAAGATGTAGGCGCTATTCCCGAAAGCAACGATGTAGAGATGGGATGGGTTGAAGTCTGACGATTTTGTAAGTCAGTAAACCGGCGCTCTTGAAAAGTATAGGCGACGGCAACCACAACAAGGAGAATAACGAAAACAACGATGAAATAAATCCACGTGCGCTTTTGCATATTGCACCAGCTTAGGCGAGTCAAGAAAATTTGTATAGGAGAGAACAAAGGGTTCTCCAGCAGCCCGAGAGGGGCCAGGCGAATGACGCGATCGAATCGCGCCGTTGTTTTCACGCTTCTTCCTTGTTCTATTGCGCAACCGGCACCTAGCCATTCAGGTTCTCATCGATGGGGCCATTAGCGATGTTCGCACCGACGTTGGCGTGAATCTGTCAGACTTGAACGTGGACATGGCGGCCGTGGGCGATATGTCTCCATGCAGACCAGCGAGGGGATGTCAGTAACCGGTTCGATGGCAAATCTACTAACATGGTTTTAACTACGAATAACTTTAAGATAATATACTTCCATGTCTCGAATCGAAAAGCTATCTGCACAGCCTTATCCAGAGGAAGAATCATCACATGCATCAACCAAGGGTATACCAGCCTCGTTGCACCGTCTCTCTAAAATAGAACAGAGAAGACAATGGAAGATGCTTTGCGACCATTTGGACACACTAGAATCAGATGAACGCCTAGCCATGATAGAAGCATTTTTAGGCAACAACGTAGTGAGCGAACAAGAAATCCTTCCGGTCATCGCCCACTTAGCTCCATCCGAACAATTGGCCGTTGCCCTGTATTTAGTCGATGTTTTAGCGCCGGAAAAGTATGTGCGCGTATTCCACACCTGTTGGCCAAATCTACCGTACGAGATCCAAGAAGAATTGATAAAACGATTTACCGTTGATGAACCTGAGCGAGCGATCCTTGTCGCCCCATTTATCAATATTTCTAAAGTGCCCATACGGGTATACCAGCAGCACGATGAAACGTCGACACGCATGCGGGCTTTTGCACGCAGCAAACAAATTCCCGCCTGGATCAGAATGTTGAGTCGGGAAGGAAGCGTTTATGCACGATCCAAGGAATGGGAAGGAGAGGAGAAAATAATCAAAACCTTAAAAGAGCGGCATCCGGAACCAGTTTCAGCCCTAGAAGCTCGCTACAATCATTTCGGTGCAGCCAAACGCCTGATCGAAATCTGTCTTGAAGAAAATCCACGAGCATGTCGACCGCTCTTCGAATATTATCGACAAACACAACCGGATTTCATCTTCCCGTACATGCCTAGATTCATCCGAGAAGGGATCTGCAGTCAGGAGGATTTAGCTGAGCTCATCCGACGTTTTGAAGATTCTTCATATATTTCAAAGCCTGAATTTTACCTCACACCCGCTGAACGATTGCGCATCAAAGGGTTAGTGGATCAACTCGAAGCACGTATACCAAAGGATGAAGCGCGTTATGCACATCATAACGTGAGTGAACTACCTAATACATCTATACGGCGGATCGCATTGGAGCGCCACAGTGTTATAGAGACCGCAACGAAACGTGGATTAAACCATTTCGTGAGCGCACTATCTGAATCCGCTGATTTGGTACCAGATCAGGGGTGGAATAGGCTATTATTAAGGCTGTTAGATGCCGATGTTCCTAGCTGTTATATCCTGCCGCGTTTACCATTGACAGAAAAACAAGCCAACCTCTTCCTCAATCAAGCCATACAAGAACAGGGTAGCTGGGCATTTCGTCTGTTTGATTTGGAGGATCTACGCCAGGCCATCGTCGCATGCGGCGAAACGCGAATCGCGATCGTGGTTGGACGGATGCTTAAAGAAGGAAATGATAACAATCCTTTTATCGAACGATTTTTATCCCGCCTACCCACGGTCTTAGGATGGTTTTCCGAGAAAGCCCGTTCACGATTTATAGAGATCATCAACCAATACCATCCATTGTGGTGGCTGAAACAGTTCCATTATGCCCTGAAACATCGTACGATTGCCTTACCACGTCTCATGTGTGAGGTAGTCAACGACCCACAATCATTTTTGAATGAATTTGATAAATTAGTGCATTACGTGCGCGTCACCGTCACCTCTTCATCAGAAGCATCAGATCAACTGACACGTTTAAGACATACAGCCCGTGAATGCATCCAACAAAATCCGATATACTTTTTACGTTATTCGTCCTTGGTGGCGCAGCTCTTTACCAAAGAAGAGCAAGAAGAATTCGTGGGCAAGCGCCTCGCCGCACCACAGCCGGATGCTGAATTTTTATTTCAGTTATTGGAAGATGCAAACTACAAAGCTATACGCAAAAGATACGCCAACCAATTACGAGAAGCCGTCCTACGGGACCAAAACATATTCTGCGAACTTCTTGAGCGCCTGCGCCATTCTGATGCACTCATCAAACTCATCGGAGACCGCCGTTTCGAACACATGTTTTTTTCCGTGCTCGGTCAAGTGGATTTTGAAGAAGCCATGTCATCCACAGGTCACGGTCTGTCTAGCTGGCTCCTTTCCCACCCCGAACGTACACAGCGTTTTATTCAAGCCCTAGCACCTCACGACGAAGATGTATCCAAATTAACTAAAATACTCGATACGACTTCGAATATTAAAAATAAGGGAGAGCTCCAAAAGGGATCTAAACAAAAGACCGGATCAGCCACCGAACAAATCGAGCCAGGACTAACAGTGCTCACAACAGAGCTCAAGCGACGCCTGGCACAGCAGCCAGAACTCTGTTTCCTGGAATGGGTGTGGGATATTCGTGATTTACCGGATCCCTACATTCCCTGGCACAAGCTAGACGAATATCTAGGGCGCCAACCAGAAGCGTTTGAGTGGATCAGTAAACGTTTAACACCCGAACGCGCACACCAATACGTTACCAAACACGCCCAT
This sequence comes from uncultured Gammaproteobacteria bacterium, assembly GCA_964413385.1. GTDB lineage: Bacteria > Patescibacteriota > Patescibacteriia > 2-12-FULL-60-25 > 2-12-FULL-60-25 > VGLT01. Next base: position 5,707 of record CAYPSC010000058.1, read on the forward strand.
GTCCTCGCGTTCGGTTCTAAGCATGGCGATCGCTTATTCAACGAGAAACGCATAACGCCTGAAGATGCCGTAATGCTGCGCGCCCTGAACCCATTATTACGATCAAAAGAAACCAATGCGAAGGAAGATTATTACCAAGCCGTGATCAAAGATTTATCTACACGACCCTTTTTCCCTCTCTATCAGCAACGGTTGCAGGCTTTAGCCCAAGAAGAAATGGAGCGCAGCGGCATCCAAGTAGCATCAGAAGTCTGGCGGGTGCAGCCAGAATTCGAAGCCCTCGCCAGCCGTGTCGCCATCTTGGCCGCATGCCCATTAGCTGCTCATCATGAAAAACAGCTCACGGCATTAACGGAGCCGACGAGAGCAAATATCCTAAAACTCCTGGAGATCGTCGCATCATTCCAAATAGATCAAGAGATCGATGATCAAGAGCTATTGGCTCAGGACGTAGAAC
>CAYPSC010000059.1:0-6163 GCA_964413385.1 uncultured Gammaproteobacteria bacterium
TGTTTGAGCAATGTGCTTACCGCTGCGTCTGAGGGATGAGAAAGGAAGAGAACGTCTTCCAGCATCTCTGTTTTATTTAAGGAGAGTAGAGGAGCTTGGCCAATTGCGACCAATATCACATCACGATAACGCGGATCGCGTTTTAACTCATGGAACCCAGCAAAGGTACAGGCAAAATTTTTTCTAAGATCGTTGACGCCAAAGGCAAGGATAAAGCGTCGTTGGGCGAGCAAGTCTGGTAGCTCCAGGAACGTGAGGCGCGTCGGAAGTCCGAGTGGAATAATAGTGATTCTTTCTGGAGGAATCCGCAACCGTTCGATCACATCCTGTTTTGTTCGCTCTGAGACGGCAAAAAAATGAGTTGCTTGTTTGATCAAACGCATGGCATGTACGGCGCGGTGCCAAAATCGTCCCTTCCAAGGAAACCAACGTGGTTCAACGAGAAAAGATAGATCATGGACAATGAGGGCATAAGGGAGATGAACGCGGCCGGTGTATCCAATGTTTGGCAGAAACAAGAGATCAGGTTTTTCCTGACGGAACCATTGGTCGAGGGATAAAAGACCGATGGCGCTTGCGAGACTCCAAACTTTGTTAGGCAGAGAGATGTGGTGGTGAATTGCGTTTACAGGTAGCGAGAACGGGAGTGTGGTGCGATGGATGCCGCTGGTCGCTAAAACAAACCGTGTTTCTGGCATGGCAGAAAAGAGCGCCGACAAGAGTCCTCGCGTGAGGCGGGGTACACCACCCGCGGTCATATTCATAAGTGACCGCGCATCAACAAGGATAGTCATGGATACAGCTCAAACTGGCGAATCGGAGATAGAATACCCCGGCGGAGTTCCAGGGGAGCGTTAACCGTTCCTTCTACCAAGACTCGCATTTTTTCGAGAAAACGTTGTTTGCCAAACGGCAAAGATCGCTCGCGAATCCGAGCCGGAATATAACGCGTCGGATCAAAACGCACGATGGCGCGGGCAATGTCTTCCCAACATTGCACTTCAAACAGTTCGCCAGTAATGCCGGGTGTAAGCGTCTCTAAAATCCCACCTTTTCCGTAGGCGATAACTGGTTTACCTGCAGCCATGGCCTCGACCGCTGTAATTCCAAAATCTTCTACCTGAGGGTATAAAAATCCAATGGCGTGCTGATAAAGTTCGATTTTCGCCTGTTCGTCCACGTGTCCCAAAAATTCGGTGCGCGGACCGGCAAGTTTTCTTAATCGAGCCTCCTCAGGGCCTTCCCCGAACAATTTGAGCGGTATATTTAACTTAGCAAACGCTCTCACGATCAGATCAAACCGTTTGTAAGACACAAAACGCCCGCCCGCCAACCAATATGACCCAGGATCTGATGAGAGTGGGATTCTCTCAATATCCACCGGCGGATGGATCACGGTTGCATCGCGCTGATAATAGCGTTGAATCCGTTTTTGCGAGGTACGGCTGTTGGTGACGAAAACGTCTGGCCGTTCTGCGGCAAGACGGTCCCATTGTCGTAAACGATGGAGGTGTCCAGGAAGAAAAGATTTGATCGCGCGTGGGACTTGGAGATCGCGGATATACCCTGAGCGTTCATGCCACAAAAAGCGCGGCGGCGTATGGCAATAGCAAATGTGGGTCGCGTGCGGTGGCGCGATGATGCCTTTAGCAAAGCTGGAAGAGGACGAAATGATTAAATCAAGATCCTCATCAAATTCAAATGCCTCTGTCGCCCGGGGCATGAATGGCAAATACCATTCGTAATGATCGGGCGCAAAAGGAAAATGGTTCAAAAAAGACGCTCGCACATTGAGTCCTCGGAAATCCGGGTGGGCACGATCTGGATCATAAAACAACGTATAGATGGGCGCCTTTGGAAAGAGCTCATGAAAAGTCAAAAGTACGCGTTCTGCGCCTCCATCTTGGATGAGAAAGTCGTGTACCAGTGCTACCTTCATGGCAACGAGCTTAGAGGGCGGGGGATGCGGATGAAAGAGTTGCTGTCAAACCCCTTCCTCCACGCCGCGATGGGTAACCACGGCCCAAGGGGTTTTTAATAAAATGAGGATGTCACGCCAGAAGGACCAATGTTGGATATACCACGTGTCTAAGCGCACCTCTTCTTCGAAATCGAGATCGGAGCGTCCAGAAATTTGCGCGATACCGGTAATACCAGGTTTGATGCCGAGCGCTCGACGATGATGTGGCTGATACTTAGCGACTTCCTCGGGATAATGCGGGCGTGGTCCGACAAGGCTCATGCGTCCAAGGAACACGAGAATCAGTTCTGGTAACTCATCGATGGACCATTTTCGGATAAACCGCCCAACAGGCGTGATGCGCGGATCATTTTTCGTTTTAACGAGAGGGTCGCCTTTGCGGAGATTGAGCTTCGCCAACTCATTATATCGTTCCCAGTGCCTATCCTGATACATGGAACGAAATTTAAAATAATGAAATGATCTCCCGCCTTCTCCGACTCGAAGGACTTTTGATCCATCCGGAAGGCGGGAAAAGAAAACACCACCAGGAGAAGTAAGAGCCACGGCGAGCGCTGTCAGGATCATGATCGGCGAAAAAATAATGAGGAGAATGCCGGATGCGGTCAAATCGAACAAGCGCTTGGCAATGCGACCCCACCCATCCAATGGCGTGCGTTTTACATCAATGAGTGGGACTCCGTTGGTCGTGGATACTTCGATATTCGTAAACCGTGCGGCAAAGAGATCTGCGAGATAATGAAAACCGACGTGATGTGTTTCGCAAAATTCAATGATCTCAAGCGCCTGGTCTTTGGAAAAGTCGGGGTCTGCAAGGAGTACTCCGTCCAAGGCTCCTCGTCTCGTCAAAGTATCGAGCTCCTTCTCTGCAGCGTTACTCCAGCTTTTGATACTCTTGATAACCGTATAGCCCACCTGCTTTTTTGCTCGGTAAAAATTCATGAGATCTTGAGCTGTTTTTCCTTGTCCAATAATGACAATGCGTTGGTGGCCAATACCTGCGCGGAGAAAAGCATGGCGCAAGATACGCAAAATCAGACGACCGAACCAAGTGTAGAGAATGGATAATCCCCAAACAGCCAAGATCAAGAAACGGGATGTCGTAACCTGACGCTGGAAGAAGACGACAGCGATGACGATCATGATGCCCGCCGTGCAAACGAGGATGATGCGAGAGAGTTCGCTCCAGGGTTTGCGATAGCGAGGGGCGTACAAGCCAGCCATGACGTAAAATACGAGCCAAACCAAAGCAAACGCAGCCGCGGTCGAAAGATAGTCCGGTAAAGGAATGGCTTGGAGCAGGGGACGGATTTCCTGGAATGCTTTGGATAAACGGAGGCCATAGGCTGTGAGCGCGGCCAGGATCAATCCTAAAAAATCGAGAGGGACTAAAAGAGCGGTAAAGGTCAAATCAAGCCGACGCATAGTATTGTTGTAGTGTACAATAAAAAAAGAAAAAAGTGGGAAAAGCCTTCTTCCCACTTTGCGGATCGTGAAGATGTCTAGCTGATGAAAAGAGTATCTTCGTAGCCCGTGCTGTCGACTCGGTGGTTGCGATCGCGTCTCACTTTCCAACTACCACCTTGTTTGGATCTGAGAAAATCTTGGGCTTGAGTGATATCAGCCTCGCTGGGCGCTTCGGACAGGCCAGGAATGGAATTCAGAGGAATTGCGAATTCTTCGCCTTTGACCCAACGCCTGAGCTGACTGTAGAAATGTCGAAGAAGACGCTTTGCCCCAGGACTGAGAGGTTCCTCAATCTCCTTGCTTGCTGCCAGTCGATCTGCTTTACTGACGATTTTCATGAGAATTCCTCCTGTGAAGGGACGGAGAAACTCTTGCATGATTTTTTGATTGTGTCAATAGTTTTGCGACGCATATGTTTTTCCGGCATACTATCCATATCCATGTCTAAACTTTCGTCTCATTTGCGTACGTTCCTCGAATATCTTGAGGTGGAAAAAGGGCGCTCTGCTCTCACCGTGCGTAATTATGAATTTTACTTAAAACGATTTATCGAATGGGCTAAAGATCCGGAGGCAGGTGATGTATCCCAAGACATGATTCATCGGTTTCGTTTGTTTTTGAATCGGTTAGAAAGTCGTGACCAAGGCACGTTGAAGAAAAGCACGCAGAACTATCACCTCATCGCCCTCCGCTCTTTTTTGAAGTTCCTGACTAAACGTGATGTCAAAACCATGGCGCCGGAGAAAATCGAGCTGGCCAAACAAGGTTCACGAGATGTGGCATTTTTAGAGGCAGCTGATCTCCAGCGCTTGTTGGAAGCACCATCCAAATCCGATGCCTCGCCCATCATCCAAGCACGTGACCGTGCCATTCTTGAACTCTTTTTTTCCACTGGTATGCGTGTATCAGAGCTTGCCTCGCTCAAGCGCGATCAGATCAATCTTCAGCGTGAAGAGATGACCGTGCGCGGCAAGGGTGATAAAACGCGCATTGTCTTTTTATCGCACCAGGCGCGTCATGCGGTGAAGGATTATTTTGAAAAACGAAAAGACGATGCGTCGTTCGCTTTTGTGCGTCATGATCGCGCAAGTGGGGGAGCGAAGGATATCGGGCCTCTGACTCCGCGCTCCATCGAGCGCTTGGTTCATCATTATTCTATTGCTTGCGGGATTCCTAAAAAAATTACGCCACACACCTTGCGCCATTCGTTTGCCACGGATTTGTTGATGAATGGGGCGGATTTGCGTTCCGTTCAATCGCTTTTGGGCCACGCATCCATCACGACGACACAGATTTACACCCACATCACCAACCAGCAGCTGAAAGATGTGTACAAAGCTTTTCACGATAAACAGAGATAGGAAAAACAAAACGCACCCGACGCGTGAGACATTGCTATCCAGACTGCGCAATGCTCTCATGTATCGAGTGCGTGGAGGTCTGATCATCGCCAGTTGATCTTGAAGGTCACGACGGGGATGCTGGCAAATCCATCCCGTCCCGTGTCGATGTCCTGTTTCAACTCGACACTGAACCCGTCGGCCTTCCTCAGGCGTTTTGCCACGCGTTCCGCAGCAGCGCGAACCGTCTCCGTTTCCGGCAGCACCACGAACATTTTATTTCTGCCGTCGAGGGTTTGCTCGCCACACAGGAGTAGGAAATGGCTGTACATGAGCTGCGCCATCTTTTTGGAATTTTTGGCGCCGAGGTAGCGCTCACGAGCCTCCCGATCCCTGGCCTTTCGGTGCTCGAACTCCGCCGAGCGATCTTGTGCGACTCTGTCTGCGAGGCGGCGCAATACTGCCGCGAACGGCTCTCTTGCGACCTTCTTTTGCATGCGTCCTCCTTAGTTGGGGGTAAGGAACTTGGGAATCTATATCCCCGGTTTCCGGGGAACAAAACAAAGTAGCTTAAAAAAGGTATCTGGTCAATATTCTATTGACGGGTAAATCCAAAATGTGTACCCTAAACTTCGTTTAATAAAATGTAATTTTTTATTTATGAGTCAAGAAATGCCTTTTGGATCTCCAACAGAGACAGAGACAGAGAAAGAAAAGAAAGTTATTTCGGCATTAACTCAGATGTTGGAAGCTCTTCCGGAGGGCGATCCATTCCCTAAATCCCATCAGTTGAATAAAAATGGAGTTCGAACTGCTGACCATATTTTTTCTATTCCTGCTGAGGATGCGGCACAGAATGCATTGATGAGTACTTTACAAAGGTTGGGATTTCGAGAAGGTGCGGTTGATAGAGTCGGAGTTGATTGGGGTACAGTACCATCAACACCGAGAACCCGGGATTTGCTAGCTCAAGTGAGCGAAAGACTTGAGCGCGTTGCTTTTGCCGCCATGAAAGAAGCTGATAAAGAGGCAAAACTTGTTGAATCCCCGGGTAGTGGTTATCAGCAAGGGGAATGGGACAAAATAAAGGAAGCCGCTTATCAAGCCGCGTTGCAAGCTATTTCGTGAGTTTTAGATAAATACTAGAAGTTACGTGACCAACAAACAACACTGATGTGTTGTTTGTTTTACTTCCATCGAACAACCCCGGCCGTCAGGCCGGGGTTGAAGAGCATCCGTCGTCCTCCTCGCCCTGAATCTGATACAGTGCTGGTCGAAGTATGGAGTTTTCCAAACGGGCACACGGTGTGTACTACGCGAGGTATCATCTGGTGTTCTCACAAAATATCGCAGAAGAGTGTTGAAACAAAGCGTG
>CAYPSC010000060.1:0-6070 GCA_964413385.1 uncultured Gammaproteobacteria bacterium
ATATGTTTGATGGTCGAGTAGATGAGGATGTTTTTGGATGTGGCTATGATTTTGTAGAACTTTTTTTACTTTTGAAATCGTTGGACCCGTTTGATAGAGATTTGTATCTAAAATCTTTGGGATCTTCCGCACGGATGCAATACGCTTTGTTAAGCAGGAGAGTAGAGGATCTCCATCGCTATAATGGGCATAAATATCTGGGGAGATCGCCGGCTGTACATCTTGATATCCTCGAGAGTGGCGTGCCTGGCGGTTGGCCAACAGGAAGAGAGAAAGTTGCTTATCAGTCGGTGGATGAGGCGCTTCCTTATTTGGCCTTTTCAAAAAAAGAATGGGATTTGTTTGGGAAAAGATCCGATGTTCGAACACCTATTTCTATTACGGAGAACCATCTACAGGCCATTGGATCGTTATTTTCTGTTGAGGAACAAAAGGTGATTAAGGATAAGGTGGTGCTGGGGACTCCTTATTTTAGTCGTGAGTTGGCCACCGTTATTTGGAGGCGTCTGAGCGGCCACGTTCCCGCACTTCATCTGGCAAAGGATGAGGTTTGGCAAGCTATTGGTGTTTACCCAGTCTTTCGGGCTGTTCACGCTTCGGAGAAGGGATCCTGTCGATTCCAACCGATTCTCTCGGATGGACAACGTGGATTGATCCATTTGGTGACCCGTTTGCATCCAGGCAAGCGAAAAGAGCATGCTATTTTTTTACCTATAACCATTGTCTATGCTTCATGCCCCCGCCTTTCTACTGGATAAACAGCCCATTTTCACGAAAGAGCCAAATCTTTATCAAGTGCTTGGTGTTTCGTCTGGGGCGATGCGGCAAGAGGTTGATCGTGCTTACCGATCTCATTTAATCAATGATGTGGAGATGGATCCATGTACCCATCTCGCCTGGAAGGTTTTGCGAGATCCCTTTTATGCTGCCTTGTATCAAAAAAAATTATCTTTGACTTGTCTCTACGAAGCTGGTTTTTTCGTGGATAAACTTTCTTTGGAAGATGTATCCGTACTGGAATTTGCTCCCGGATTCCTGACGACGCCTTTTCATAAAATTCAAATGCGATTGGAGAAACGAGGAGGGAACCAAAAACAGGTTGTGTTATTGACGACGGGTGGATTCTCGCCCATTCATAATGGACATTTGAGCATGATGGAGGTGGCTAAGCAAGAGGTCGAAAAAAGAGGATATCAGGTCGTTGGGGGTTACTTTTCTCCTTCTCATGATGATTATGTGAGTCAAAAATACGGAGGAGAAGCCGAACTTAATAGCCAGCATCGCATTTACCTTTCTCAGCTCGCCGTGCATGAGAGCGATTGGCTCATGGTAGACCCCTGGGAGTCGCGCTATGTGCCGACGGATATTAACTTTACCGATGTCATTTCCCATTTAAAACAATATCTCGCTTATTACCTTAAACAACCGGCGCTGGATATCTTTTATGTTTTTGGATCAGATAACGCAATGTTCGCTAGAGTTTTTACCGATCAGGGCGGATGCGTTTGCGTTGCACGTCAACACGCCGTGACCGGCAAGGTCAGAAATGAAAAAGGTATCCGTAATAACGCGCGAATTATTTTTACTCAACATACGACGGTGGATAAGCTCGCTTCTTCAAGTGAAGCGAGAAAATGGAAGACGAGCCTCATGCCGGATGAAGTTAGTGATGTCTACTTTCGCTGGAGAAAGAATTTATTGATGGCAGGCGAAGCGGCTGATCGTCCAAAACGTCTCTATATTTTGCGCGATGAGGGTGCGTGGGCCGTGGAGCCATGGATTCAGAAACTTGGTTATAAGCGAGTGATGCAAGCAAGAGAAGTCTTTCGAGAGCGTTTGAGTCATGCGCTTCATGATGTTTTTCTTTTTCCTCTTTTGCCTGATCTTCCGACCGAGGTCGATATACGTCAGTATCATTTGGATGAACAAAAGCGTTATGTGGAGCAGCTGGAACGGAAAGAACGCATTCTTAATTTGGACGTTTGCACGGCTCACGAGACGTTTATCAGCGCCTCGAGACAATTCTCTCTGTGCGATGGCCAATTAAAAGCAAGGTCGCTTGTAGAGCGACCTGGATTTCCGAATCTGCAACGCCAAATTCAGGCGATTAAACCTGGAGATTACACCCTTGTTGATGATGACCTTGCTACGGGGAGCACGATGAATATGCTGATGGGGATGCTTCCGGAGACGGTTCGTGTAAAAAAGATCCGGACGCTGACAGACTACTCACGGAAGGTCTATAACCACCAAAATTTAGGCGCGCTTGATCAGGAACCGTTCGATATGGTTGATTTAAGAGATTTTATTATTGGAGCACGCGCGGGGGGATTGGTGGTACGTTTGTCAAATGGAAGGATGGCTAGAGCTCCGTATATAGAGCCTTATGTTTCGCTTATCTCCCGTGCGTGTATTCCTCCTTCCTCCACCATGATTTTTTCAAAGACGCTTTGGGAGCTAAACGAAGAATTTTTTTCATCGCTTCGCGACTTACGTGTAAAAGATATGGACCCTTTTGGGCAAAAGTTGTTCATCTTTCTTCAGTTTCCAAAAAATATGTTGATTCAGGATCTCTGTCGCTGGCACATCGAGCGTATATGTTTAGGTGAAAAATGGATCGCGTAAACAACGCCAAGAAGAATAAGGAAAATAATGATAGCGTGAAAGGTGATTTTGTTGTCGATGAGATCGCCTTCGATCGTTAGGCCCGCGATCAAGAGGGGTTTATCTTTGTAGGTGCCCTTAATTTTCCAAAAATCATAAAGACCGGTTTCCACAAAATGTGGTGTGAGCCTTAAGAGACCCTTCTCCATGTCCGCGTATTCTACTTGTTTGTCATCAAGTTTTATCTTTGAAACATCATCACCCTTAATAACAAGTTGTTGAAAAACGCCATCTGGTGTGTTTGCTTTGGTTACAGTGAAGGATGATAAACCGTAAGAGAAGAAAGGAAATGTACGCCAATAAGAAACATAGGCATGTCCGGTAAGGGGAGCGAATAATAAAAAGAAAAAGATGATTTTTTTCATTACGTAGCTGGTTGCCTTGCTATTATGACGCTGGTTGAATGATGAACGCAAACCTCGGGATTCTCTTCGATATCCTTTGAATTCCACTTGCATTTATATACAACAAAGCCCCGGAAAACGGGGGCATTGTGGCATGGCGGAGAGGGTGAGATTCGAACTCACGGTACGGTTTCCCGTACGACGGATTTCAAGTCCGTTGCTTTCGACCACTCAGCCACCTCTCCGTGATGTGACGCTATGATAATGAAGCAAATGAAATCTGTCGAGAATGAATGAACCCGCCTCGCGATGAGACGGGTTCAGATGAGGTGATGAGAGGCGCTCCTTCGTCCTTCTGGCGTTACCCTTCTTCTGGTGGTAATTTGTTGGCAAAGAAGAAAGGAAGGGACGCCGCCGATATCGAATTGTTAGTACTTCTTGTCGACGATTATGGTGACCGTCTTGCTCTCGCCCCCCTTTGCCATCATGGTGGTTGGCGTCGCGACGGCGTAGCCAGACGAGAGGGGTGATCCCTTGAATCCGGTGTCGATGAACGCGTTGACGACGTAGGTACCGTCGGGAACGTTGTAGAACGGGATGTCTACCGTCTCGTTTGCGTTCCCTAGGGCCTCATACGCCGCATTGTAGAACGGGGTGAACTGCGGCCCAGCGGGGAAGCCATTGACATCCACCTGGTCTGGGCGATAGAGCACGGCATATACGGGTCTCTTGGCGTTCAGAATCGCGGAGTCGATTCCCTGGATCGATGCCGACCGGGCGACACGAATGGTGACGACATTGTCACCCGGTGGGGAAATCACCGCATCCTGGAAGAAGCAGAGACTCAGGGGGAGATCGCCGACCATCCCGCACAAAAGGCTGCCTCCGTATTTGGCCTTGTCGGTCACCGGAATTGAGAAGTGGCCGGCCGCCACGCACATCTCGTCCGGGAAACCGATCGCGAATCCGGAGGTGTTCTTCCAGACGCATGATAGACGGTAGGTCATCTTCCCATTGGTTTTGATGGGCTGGGGAAACGCCGAGATTGGGGCAGATCCTCCGGGCCATGTTTCCGTGAACTGCGTGACGCCCTGCTCGTCCACCAATTCCAGGTGCGACGAGATGCCGTAGTTGTGCGTGTGGCCCTGTGCGTCGAGCAGCTCTATCTCGATCGGCGACTGCTGGAAGGTCATCGGATCGATGGCCATGAACGATCCACTGACCGACGCTTCTTTCTGCACACCGGGCGGAAGCTGGAATACCTCGTTCTGCAGTACGTACAAGCCACCCAGTTTGGGCGGATTTCCCTGAGTGTACTGCAGCGTCACTTCGATGCCGAGATCCTGGGGCTTGCTTGAGTCATTCATGGCATGGGCTTGCACCACGATGAGCCATCCCGGCGGAATCTCGACGCCCGTATCGGCTGCATAGAGATAGCTTTCGTCGATGCCGAATGTGGCATGGATGGCCTTCCAGCCGAAGTAGCCACCGTGCGGGCAAGCGTGGTTCTGGTAGTTGCCGGGCGGAACCACGTAGACGATGGCGTGGTGCAGCATGGCGGAAGTGCCGCGCACACGGATGCCCTGCGCATAGACGGTCTGCTGCTCCGTCGTCTTCGCGAAATAGCAGAGGCTCACGTCGTTTCCGGGCGGCACCTGCATGGTGCCCAGCGTGTACTGCTTGTCGGGACGGATGATCCGTTGCATATCCGCTGTACCGCCATCAGGACCTGGACTGGGAGGCCCGTCGCATCCGACGAAAGCGAGGATGAGGCAGAACAGCGTGGACATGGTGGCCGCAAAGCGGCCGTGGTTCGTGTTCATGGATCCCTCCATGCTCGCATTTCTGTGTGCGAGCGGAGCCGGTGTGGCGGAAAAATACAAGGTGGTGCTACCGGAAAGCACACCAGGGCGATTGGGTACTTCAATTTTTAGTACCGTCGCGATTTCTTTTCTCCTTGCGGGGCCAAGCCTAGCAAAGATTATAATATTGGACAAGATCTAAGCAAAGTTCCTGCATCAGTGGTTGCTCAGCGGAAAATTTCTACTTTGGTGGCTCCTGGATTTTTCCAGATTCACTATTTTAACGCAACGTGAGTAGGAGATTCGTACGCCAAAGCGCCTTACCTGGTAGTATTCGGCGGGGCAACCGAGCTCATGGTGATTGGAAGGCGATTCTGTACTTTGTTCAAAATGATAATGGTTAAAGAAATTACCTAAGCTTATAAGAATTGCGTTGCGGGTCTTGATCGTTAGCTTTCTAGCTGTTATAGTGTTAATACCTTGACCGAATCTGAGTGTATAAAAGGTAGGGTGTATCATCATTGAACATGATCAGCCGCACATGTGGAGAGGTACCCAAGAGGCTGAAGGGGGGAGATTGCTAATCTCCTAGGTCGGTGATTTAGCCGGCGCGAGGGTTCAAATCCCTCCCTCTCCGCCACACATATCTACCGAATGGTGGATTTTTGTTCTCATGAGTTCTAAAGTTCTAAGGATTGAGTAGCGGACCTTTTTTGAAAGAAAACCAATAGCGCCCACATAGTGCACCTAGCGGTGAGCTTGCATGTATTCTTACCGAAAGTTATTATAAAAATAAGAATCCTGTGGCTATAAGAAAATAAAATTATGAAAAACCAACGATATAATCCGTCCAAGATTGCTGGAAATGTGAAAAAACGTCGGACGGCGATGGGATTATCACGTGATGAGTTAGCACGTCAGGCAAAGGTAAATTACAATACCATTATCAAGCTTGAATCTGGGGCTAACAAAAATCCTACTGTTTTGACATTGATCGGTTTAGCGAAGGTTTTAGAAGCCAGCATTGAAGACTTCTTGATGTGAGTCGCTCATTTGCGGAGCGGGTCATGGCCGTAGTGGCTCAAATTCCGCGCGGTTCTGTTTTGACTTACAAGCAGGTGGCAGCGCGAGCAGGAAGTCCACGTGCATTTAGGGCGGTGGGAAACATTTTGAGCAAAAATTTTGATCCAAAAATTCCTTGTCATCGGGTGATTCGCTCTGATGGAAGGTTGGGAGGATATAATGGCTTGCAAGGACAAA
>CAYPSC010000061.1:0-5983 GCA_964413385.1 uncultured Gammaproteobacteria bacterium
ATGGGTGAAGCTGGTCGCGGACATATCTGCACTAACCATACGTGGCCGCAGCATTTGGAGCGCGTGGAGGCGGTGTATCAAGAGGCTGGAGCTTTTGTTCGTGCTATTGCCTCATTGGTCTAAATTGGTTACAACTAAAGGAGAATAAAATAAAACTATTTATCTTATGTTTTCCTTTTCTTCCAAGCCATGGTTAGCGGGAATCACGATATCAATCGCTCTTGTTAGCGGAGGAGTGGTTGGCCATGCGGCATCTGCTGCAACCTGCACATTCACCGGAGCGATCGATCATTCCTTCGGAAAATCAGGAAATTGGAGCTGTGATGTTGTTCCGAGGCCAGGGGATAGTGTCATCATTCCCATCGAAAAAAGTGTGACACTCTCCGGAGATACGACGATCGCTGATTTAACGATTAATGGTGGCGGTAGTTTAAATGGGGGAAGTTACGCTTTGAATGTCACTTCTCTTACGAATGCCGGAACCCTGACCATGCCAGAAAATACACTCACCATTACCGGTGGTGACTTTAATAATACGAAAGGAGCATTTAACGCGGGAATAAGTTCAGTTGTTTTTCAATATGATGCCTCTCATCAGATCCAAAGCATCATCTCTGACAACCCGATTTCTTTTAATGACTTAAAAGTCACGGCAGCCGGGAATGCGGTAGCGGACCATGAGCTCTGGTTAACATCAAATACTCTCTATACGGTCAACCACAATCTCACGGTGGATGGGGCAAATCATTGGTTAAAGTTAATGAATGCGGCTCAGCTGGATGTGAAGGGCTCGTTGATGAAAGATAATGCTTTGGTTGAATTGGATGATTCATCGCGCATGACCGTGGAAACGTCGTTTAATAACGCTTATTCCTTTCGCGCGTATGGCAATAGCCAATTAACCTTCTTACAAGATCTCTCCAATACCGGGAATGGCATTATTGATGGCGCACCCGGAGCAACGATTACCGTGAATGGAAACTTCTCTCAAAGCGGAACAAATCCCCAGTTTTTCCTTCCAGGAATATTCAATGTTGGAAAAAATCTCGATATCCAGAATGGCTTGTTTAACGTCGGGGCAGGAACCATTGTATTGACAGGAATGGGTCCGCAAACGGTAACAACGGGGAACTCTCTCACCTTCAACAACATGACGTTGAGCATGAGCCAGCCACAAACCGTCATCCTGTCGTCACCCAAAGCGCTCACCATCAATGGCACGTTGTCGATTCCGAAGAACAATGCGACATTACAAATCAATTCAGGAGCGCAATTGGATGCAATGACATCTGTAACGAACAACGGAACGTTAAAGTTCAACGGTGGCACCGCGGTCTTCCATAATGACCTTAATAACGCTGGGACGATCAACGGAGGAACGGGTACATTGATGTTACAGAGAGGGTTTACAAGTAGTGGTGTGTTTAATCCCGAGAGTGGGACGGTCACCATGTCCGGAAGTGCTGGCCAGACACTTCCTCCGGGGATTGGGGTATACAACAACCTGATCATTAATAACAGCGCTGGAGTAAGTTTAAATCGTCCGATAACAATTGGAGGGGTGCTTGCCATCGCAAACGGAACGCTGACAGGAGTCTCTGATTTCCGATCGTCCGGTCCAACGCAGACCGGTACGAATGGTACGGTTTCTCTCGGGACAAATGTGGTTTGGACCGCGGTTGGGTCTATAGCAAACGCTGGGAATATTCTTCAGAATTCGGGAAGTAAGGTAGTCCATTCGGCTGAAATGGTGCAATTCACAGATAATAATGGAAACACTCTCACCTCGCTCACGGCGCCTGGAATGCTCTATGTGACGGTGCAGGATGGAAATCGAAACCGAAACGGCAATATAGCAGAAAGTTTTGATATAAAAGTCACGACAGCGGCAGGAGACGAAGAAATGGTCACCCTGACAGAAACGTTGTCCGCTTCAGGGGTCTTCCGTGGAAGCATCTCGGTCGTATCCGCCCCGCCTTCCACGAAAGGAAATGGTAAACTAGAAGCGGTCGGGAGTGACACGGGACTCATGACATACACGGATGCGCAAGATCCATCAGATTCTCGCTCGACAAGTATTGCGCTGAATCCAACAGGAGCGGTCACGGTTGATCAGGCTACGAAAGATCGCCTGGTAAACCTTCAATCTATCGGTGTTTTTGTGCATGCCCTGGTAAAACTACCAGATGATGGCAATCCGCAAACGCAGGAAGATTCCGCCGTCTATTATGTGGGAACGGATGGTCGTCGGCATGCCTTTCCTAACAGCAAGGTATACTTTACCTGGTATCCAAACTTCAATAGCGTGACCGTTATCTCCGCACAAAAATTAGCGAGTATTCCATTGGGCGCGAATGTCACTTATAAACCAGGTGCGAGAATGGTGAAATTCACCACCGATTTACGCGTCTACGCCGTATCCAAGGGGGGTGTCCTACGTTGGGTCAAGACAGAAGGGGCTGCCATCGGTCTTTACGGAAGTGATTGGAATAAAAAAATCGATGATATTTCGGATGCCTTCTACGTAAACTATACCTTTGGTCCTGATATTTCGAGCGCAAGTGATTATTCTGTTGCTGGGGAGCAGGGATCCGTGGCTTATGTCAGTGATAGTCTAAAATTCTAAAAGTGATAGGACTTACCCGTTTGGCGCTCTGCTTTGTCAAAACCTCCGGTGCTCAACGGCGTATGTTTCAATACGCCTTATTCTGCTCCTCGGTTTTTCCTCGCATAGCATCCAAACGTGTGAGTCCTAAGTAGTAACAAACAATAAAAGAGGTAAAAAGCCTCTTTTATGTTAGGTGATAAGCATCGCGTCACCGAATGAGTAAAAACGGTATCCGTGATCAATGGCGTGTTGATAAGCTCGTAAAATGAGTTCGTGATTTGCAAAAGATGACACAAGCACGAGGAGCGTTGATTTGGGAAGGTGAAAATTCGTCATCAAACCATCAATGACTTTGAACGAATAGCCAGGCGTAATGAAAAGCTTAGTAAAACCTGAAGAACTCCCCCTTGCGATGGGAGAGTACGATGGGGTGGCGGCCTGTGCGAATGATTCGAGACTGCGCACCACCGTTGTGCCTACAGCAATAACTCGCTTGCCAGCTTTTTTCGTTTCTTCAATCAACCGTACCGTCTCTTCTGGCACGTCTACCCATTCTTCATGCATGGTGTGTTCTTCCAGCGTTTTCGTTTTCATAGGCCGAAATGTTCCAAGACCCACGTGTAAAGTTACAAATGCTTTGTTTACCCCTTTCTCCTCCAGCGCCTGAAACAATCGAGGAGTAAAGTGAAACCCCGCTGTTGGTGCTGCGACCGACCCACGATGTTCCGCATAGATCGTCTGATATTTTTCCGCTGAGTCAGGTTTTTCGTCCACATAGGGAGGAACTGGCACCTCGCCAATGCGATCAGTCAATGCGAAAACTTTTTCTGTTGATCGCTCAAAATCCAACAGTACATTTCCTTCCGGAGTTTTTTTGATCAATGTCACGATTGAGCCATCCGCGAGCGTCATCGTATCGCCTGATCTTAATTTTTTTGCGGGTTTTGCGAGCCCGAGCCACAGACTGTCAACAGGTCGTAGAAGAAACAATTCGATTTCCTTTTCGTCTTTTTTGGCATGCAGTCGCGCCTTGAAGACCTTGCTATTATTAAACACGAGCAGATCTCCTGGTTGAAGATAGTTGGGGAGATGGAGGACGAAATCGTCTTTGAACGTTTCGCGTTTCCGATCAATAACCAGTAATTTTGCGGTGTCACGTGGTTCCACGGAATGCTGGGCAATGCGTTCGGGTGGCAAATCGTAATCAAATAAGCTCGTTTTCATGGAAAGGGAGCATAGAAGAATTTGGTGTCGACGTCTAGGCTGCTATGATGTTCACATGTCTCTCATCTGGTTCTTCGCCCTGCTTGTCATCTTATTTTTCTTTGCTCGTTGGTTTGTGGGGCTTGGCGTTGGTGCTCCATACTTGCCGACCCGTCATCGCGATATTCGTGACGCGTTGGAACTTGTGCCGCTCACTCCTCAAGATGTGGTGGTTGATCTTGGGTCGGGTGATGGGCGAGTGCTGTTGGCGGCGGCAACGCGAGGAGCGCAGGTCATCGGTTACGAGATCAATCCGCTTTTGGTATGTATTTCACGTTTCCGTTTGCGTCGTTTGAAACAAGTCACGATCTCTCGGAAGGATCTGCGCCGTGCAGATCTGTCGACCGCTACGGTTGTTTTTATTTTTGGTATTACACCACTCATGCCAGCGGTTGCAGAGATGATTCATCATCAGGCGCATCCACTGCGCGTCATCTCTTTTGCCTTTGACCTGCCTGGATTCACGCCTATAGCTCAAAAAGGAATTACAAAATTGTATCAATGGAACGGGTTCGATTAATCAATGGCTGGAATCTCGTTTGCTTCGATATCATATTGTAGTTCAGCATCTAGCGTTTCGAGTGGGACGCTTTCTCCTCGAAAATAAATTCGCTCTTGCAACTGCTCTAATTTAGAAAAGAGCGTGTCCTGTTCCTGGAGAGATCGCGCCGCTTGTTCTCGCAAAGCGTGAAGCCGTTTTTGCATCGCTTCTAGTTCGAGACGGGCCTGGTCTATGCGTGTTTTGAGCTTGGTCTGTAGCTCATCCCATAGGATGCGTTGTACCCGTTCACGAGTCGAGGAAATCTCACGCTCCATATCTTCCGTGATCAAGGTAGTCGCGTCAGAAGATGTGAGTGTTTCGTCAATCGTTGAAGTTCCAGCGCTTTTTCGGATTCGGCGTAAAACCGCTGCCGTGCCTGGGCGGACAGCTTCTAATAACATGTCCCATTCCTTTTGGGCGCCATCATTTGATAGGAATTGATTGAGCGCTCGGCGAGCAGGCCACGTTTGAATCGCAAGAGTTTTGGCGGTGTCGATCAGTTGAGTCTCTGGAATCTGTTCTCCTTGGTCGATCCTTTTTTGGAGGTTAAGATATGGCGTTCGCTGATGTTCAGGCAAAAAATCGACAGTGGCAGCAATAAAATTAGCCAAAGCACGTGGGGTTCTCGACAATGACAACATAGATAGCTCTAGTTTAGCAAAGAACGTGACTCTTGCGGATCTGAGGTGCTTAGATCGCATCTATCCGAGCGCGAAATGTCATCCTGCTCTTTATTGGGTCACTCTTGACGCGAACGGGCTTTTTTACTACCCTCTGGGCAACTGATTTTAAGATTTTTTATCTTCTGCTCAGTCGATCGGACTGGCGACATTCACGCTCAGCGATCGAGCCTGCTCAACTTTGAACAGAGTTAATAACATCAATGTATGTCAGATTTAGTAAAAGAAAAAACGCAAGGAAGCGAATTGGCATCGCTCCTGACAGATGACAAGTATAGCGCCTATCCCAAAGTGGGGGATGTCGTGAAGGGTGTAGTGATTGCTGTTGGTCGTAACGAAGTGCGTTGTGATATTGGTGGCTTGGCTATTGGGCTCATCCGTGGACCGGAGCTCGATAAGGGCGCTGACTTGCGTGTGGGTGATGAAATCGAAGCAACGGTTATCGAACTTGATAATGAATTTGGTGAACTCGAGTTGTCTCTCAAAGGTGCGGGCCGCAAGCGTTCCTGGGAAAAATTAAAAGAGTTGTTTACGCAAGGTGCGGTCGTCACGGTAAAAATTTTGGATGCAAACAAAGGTGGGTTAATCACGCGTGTCGAAAACGTGCCGGCCTTTATTCCTGTTTCACAACTTTCCCCAAATCACTATCCGCGCGTGGCGGGTGGAGAAAAGGCGAAGATTCAAGAGAAGCTGAAGCAGTTAGTGGGCCAAATGCTCGAGGCGAAAATTTTGGATGTGAACGAGGAAGAAGAGAAGATTGTGGTGTCCGAAAAAGCGGTCTGGGAGACAAAACAAGAATCCGTATTGTCCAAATATAAAGTTGGTGATGTGGTCGAAGGCGATGTCACTGCTGTGACTGACTTTGGCGCCTTTGTCCGCTTTGACCAGAAC
>CAYPSC010000062.1:0-4570 GCA_964413385.1 uncultured Gammaproteobacteria bacterium
CATGTGTACCCAATCGGCGGAATGGTTGAATTTTGTCTGTGTGAAGACGCTCAAAACGGCGTTGGATCATCTCTTCACGTTTTTGGCGCTCGCGTTCTTCTTTGATCGAGAGAGGATCCAACAAACGGATTTCCTTCCATCGCTTTGCCAAGATCAGTAATACGATCAAGAAGGCAATGGCGGCGATGGCGAAGGCGATAAGGCTAAAAAGCATAAGGAGAGGCGCAAATCATCCTCGGACGGCGGCGCGGCACAAGAGCCCAAATGTCCGCGGATCAAGAGAGGCGGAGCCAACCAGGACGCCATCAATGTGCGTGGTGGAGATGTATTCGGCCACATTGTTCGCATCCACGGACCCACCATAAAGAAGAGGAATTGCCTCTACGTGTTTTCCAAAGCGTTTTTCTAGCGCCTCGCGTAATCCTTCATGGATGACTTTTGCGTCTTGAGCGGTACAGGGCTTGCCACTTCCAATGGCCCAAACCGGTTCATAGGCTACCGCGAAATCCGGGATGGCTTCAGTCTTTTTTATTCCGGACAGAGTGGCCAGGAGTTGTGTCTTCACTTCTTTTAACGCTGTTTTTTTATCTTTGATGAGTTGGTGTTCGCCCACACAAATGACTGGACGAATTTTATTTTTGAGGAGGGCCTCGACTTTTTTGGCGATCATTTCATCCGTTTCACCTAGGTGGATACGGCGCTCACTGTGGCCCACGAGGCAGAAACTTGTGTTGAACTCCTTGAGCATGTCCGGGGAGATTTCGCCGGTAAAAGCGCCTTCTTCGCTCCAGAAAACGTTTTGAGCACCAAGGAACGGAACGCTGGCGCGGCCCAGAGAAGCGCGCGAAGCAGCGAGAGATACATGAGGGACGGCAACGCCGATTTCGATATCTTTGGGTAAACGTTCTCGGCGAAAGGCGCGGACCCAGGCCCCGGCTTTAATGGGCCCATAATGCATTTTCCAGTTCGCGATGATGAGTTTTTGCATAAGCGCCACGATCTTACGCAATCTTGAACAGATGTTCAACTTCTGTCTTGGTTTTGAATGGTCCGATAAGAGAGGCGGCCATTTTTTCCTTGTGAAATAGATCTTTGGCAACCTGGTGGATATCGCGCGCTGTCACGCTTTCCATTTGCTTGAGGCGCTCTTCTGGGGTGAGGAGTTTTCGTTGGAACGTCCATTGCTTTCCATACCATTCTGCTTGGTTGGCCGAATCTTCAAATGAGAGCATGAGGCGGCCACGCAGATGATCTTTCGCGTGGCGTAAATTGACGGCAGGTACCGGCTTCTCGATCATTTTGTTCAGTTCTTGCCAAATCACTTTGATGGCTTCTTGTACGCGTGTTTTTTCTAAGCCGGCCATGATGGTGAACGCGCCTGTATCTTCGAGCGGTTGGTGCGTGGCACTGATCGAATAACAAAGACCACGGCGTTCACGCACTTCAATGAATAAGCGTGATGACATGCCACCGCCTAACATTGTGGCGAGAAGATTGGCGGCAGGAAGGCGTCCGTCATTGTACGGAAAACCGAGAAAAGCCATGCCAAGTTGAACTTGTTCGGTTTCTTTTGTTTGGAATTTTAGGGGTTCGGGGAGCGTTTCTGGTATCACGAATGGGGCAAATGGTTCATCCACCGGGCGCGTAGGTTGCTTAGCGTTTCCAAATGTTTTTTCTAGTAAGGTCCATACTTCGGGGATGATCTTTCCAGATATGACCACGACCATGCGTGATGGGATGTAATAGCTATCGCGGTATTGAACCAATTCGTCGTGTGAGATGGTTTTGATGATTTCGCGTGGGCCGGTAATAGGCCAACCGAGCGTATTGGAAGGAAAGAGGGCCCCTTCTAGCAAATCTTCGATGTGCATTCGGGGATTGTCCTCGTACATGTTGATCTCTTCGATAATGACGCCACGTTCGCGATCGATCTCCTCCGCTTTGTAGAGGGAATGGAAGAGCATGTCATGCAAGATGTCGATGGCGCGAGCGGTTTCCTTGGCATCCATTTTTATGTAGTACGCCGTCATGTCTTTTGAGGTGAAGGCGTTGAATTCGGCACCGTATTGATCGAGTTCTTTGCTGATTTTAAGGGCATCCGGGCGCTTTTTGGTTCCTTTGAACATGAGGTGTTCGATAAAATGCGAAGCGCCATTTGTTTTTTTGGATTCGTAGCGGGAACCAACTTTCACAAAAACCATGACGGTCGTGGACGTCGCTCCTTTCTGTGGAACGAGAATGGCTTGCATGCCATTTTTAAGCTGTTTGTGGGTGAGAGGCATTTTTTTAAATTAATTTTTCTTTCATCCATTCCGCCGCCTCATCGATTTTGATGCGCTCTTGAGTCATGGCGTCGCGGTCGCGGACGGTCACGGTTCGATCGTCTTTTGTTTGATAGTCAATCGTCAAGCACCACGGTGTCCCGATCTCATCTTGGCGGCGATATCGTTTACCGATAGAACCGGATTCATCGTATTCCACCATACATCCTGCGTTTCGCAAGCTCGTCGTGAGCTCTTTACCTAATTCGGCAAGGCCATCTTTCTTTTGGAGCGGTAAGACGGCGGCCTTTACGGGCGCGAGTTTTGGTGGCAAGCGCAAGACCATGCGCGGTTCTTTTTCTCCTTCATTTGTTGTGCTCGCTTCGTCAATATCCATGTGTTCACTCAAAACGGCGAGCACCGTGCGAGACAAACCCCATGTTGGTTCGATCACGTAGGGGAGAAAGCGCTCGCCGGTCTCCGGATCGAGCCAAGTTAAATCTTCGCCGGAGTATTCTTGGTGGCGCGAGAGGTCGTAGCTGGTCCGGTTGGCAATGCCATAGAGCTCATTTTGCCCAAAAGGGAATAGGTATTCGGTATCAATGGTGCGATCAGAATAGAAAGCACGGTCTTCTTTGGCTATTTCGTGATAAACTACGCGGCTTGCATCCAGCTTCAGCACTTCGTTGACCCACTTTTTTTGTTCTTCTAACCAGTGGTCAAACATTTTGGGCGCGTTTGCTGGCTTGACAAAATATTCAATTTCCATTTGTTCAAATTCACGTGTACGGAAAATAAAATTGCCTGGTGTAATTTCGTTGCGAAATGCGCGGCCCACTTGCGCAATGCCGAATGGTAGTTTTTTGCGCATGGTGTCGCGGATGTTCTTCCAGGTGGTGAACATGCCGGCGGCTGTTTCTGGTCGGAGATAGGCTACGGAAGACGAGTTCTCGGTTACGCCGACAGCTGTCTTGAACATGAGGTTAAATTGCCGCACTTCGGTTAATTCACCGCCGCAATCTGGGCACGCGGTGTGACCCTGCTCGGCGAGATGATCAGCTCGGAAACGGTGATGGCATTTTTTGCAATCCACAAGCGGGTCGGAAAAGGTGGCGACATGGCCGGACGCCTCCCATACACGCGGATGCTGGATGATCGGTGTATCAACACCGACAATATCATCGCGTCCATGGACAAAACGCTTCCACCAGGCATCGCGAATGTTATTTTTAAGTTCAATCCCGTACGGTCCGTAATCCCAGGCGTTGGCAAACCCACCGTAAATTTCCGAATCCGGATAAACAAATCCACGGCGCTTGCAGAGTGAGATTAAAAGATCCATTTTTTGTTCTGGCGAGATCATACAGTCAAGATGTCTTTTTCTTTTTCTTGCGTGAGCTTTTCGACTTTCCCATTCCACTCGGCGACCGTCTTATCGAGGTGTTCCAGCTGCCGGCGTTTTTCATCCTCAGAAATTTCTTTTGCTTTTTCCTGACCTTGGATTTCTCCTTTGATTTTTTCACGGATGTTTCGAATACTGACTTTCGCCACTTCTTCTTTTTGGTGCAAGATCTTCGCTAAATTTTTTCGATTTTCCTCCGTCATAGGTGGCATGATGAGACGAATCACTGTTCCTGCGACGTTTGGTTGCATGCCAAGAGAGGCATCCACCAGAGCCTTTTCGATTTCTTTGACCACTGTTTTGTCCCAAGGTTCGATCTGCAGTGTTTTCGCATCCGGCGTGGTGATGGAGGCGATGGATTTGAGGTCCATTGATTGCCCATAGACATCGACGTGAATGCTGTCGACAAGCGCAGCAGAGGCGCGTCCGGTGCGAAGACTTTGGAGTTCTTTTTGATAGTGATCAATGACATTTTGAAAATCGGCGCGATATTCATCAATAGTGCTCATAAATCAAATCAAAACTTAAATCTAAAATCTTAAAGGTTAAGATGGACTTTGTTTTTAGGCTTTGATTGCTGATCAGGGTGTCATAAGTCAACCGAATCGTCAAAGCTCTATTGTTTGAGTGGTATAGTGCCGAGATAAAGTGCCGGAGGACGGCTTTGATCAAAAGTCAACGAAGAAATAGTACGGTTAGCAGGGAGTTTTTTAGGTGTCCAGCTTTGACCACCGTCTGCACTGTAAATGATCGTTTGGTCCGTAGCGTAGATCAGGAAGCGTGAGTTCGTTGGATGAATAGTCAAGGCGCGGATGGTGACGCTTCCGGCAGGTGATGGAAGGGCGATGGGCACCCAGGTCGCTCCCGCATCCGTGCTGCGCAAGAGACCATAGGAGGAGACGGCGTA
>CAYPSC010000062.1:4580-5970 GCA_964413385.1 uncultured Gammaproteobacteria bacterium
CGGCGTAGACGATTTTGGAATTGTTAGGATCAATGACGACGAATGTCACTTTGCGAGCGCCTTCATAATCTTGAAATTCTTTTTTTATGATCGTCCACGTCGTACCGCCGTCCCGACTCTTTGCGATTCCACTGGATGACGCTACATACGCAACGCGCGAATCATGTGGATCGAGTGAGATGGCGTTGATGCGCGCATTTTCTATTCGTTGAACCGTACGCCACGAGGTTCCCGCATCATCCGAACGAAAGATATCGCCCTCACTCGTGCCGGCATAGACAACCTTGGGGTTAAACCAATCAACTGTAAGTGCGGTAATGACGGTATCGGTTTTTGGATAGAAAAAAGCCTGTGTCCAATCCTGACAATTGACGGTTTTGTAAATTTGATTTAAACGCGCTGCGTATACGGCGCATTTATCCTTGCTGCTCACGGCAAGGGCGTTGATGCGACCGCTAGCCATCTCTTTGGTTTTGGTTAGTTTCCATATCGTCCCGCCATCGGTTGAACGTAGGACGCCGTTTTGTGTAGAACCGAGATAGAGCGTGTTGGGATCTGATGGAGTGACTGCGAATGAAGCCACGCCCAAATTGCCAAGATTGGCGGTTTGCGCTTTTCCGTTGACCACGCGTTCCAAATCGATGGTTTTTAATTGCTGCCAGCTCATTCCATTGTCTTGGCTTTTATAAACACCCCCATCCGGGGGACCGGAAGGGCCGCCGAATCCAAGGCAGCCTTGACCTAAAAGAACCAACGGAAGGACACTGCAAAAAATACGCAGCATGCGCCGTTGAAGGGGTGAGAAGGTACGAGTCATAGCAAAAATTTTGGAATCTTTTCTTCCTTAATATACGGCTTTACAGCTGCGAATTCAAGCGCAAGCCGAGGGGAAAGCGTTGTGTAGGAGAGATGCCAGGCATGAATAAGGCCGCGGGCAATCCGCACGGCATCCCAGGGTTTTGTGGAAAAGAATGGAACGCAATCACGCATGAGTTGTTGAAGAAACGCGCGCCATACTTCGTTCGCATCCTCTTTTGTTTCTATGTCACGACTGCGTTTTTCTAGGACCTCGCATTGAACGCCGATAGGTGAGTGAGCGAGGATATTCATCAACTCTTGAGATTGCTGGCTGTGGGCGGCGTATGTTTCCGGATTTTCTTTGAGTTGCTTGGCCCGTCCAGGACGTCCGTCTGCTTCGCGCGGTAAACCGGGAACACGCTCAAATGGGATGAGGGTTAGGCGTGAGCGGAGCGTGGCTGGGATATTTTCGGTCTGTTCGGTGATAAAAATGTAGACGGTTTTGTCTGCTGGTTCCTCCACGGCTTTGAGTAAGGCATTCATCGAAGCTTCGTTCCAACGTTCTGCTTGATCGATGAGCGCGACTTTATAT
>CAYPSC010000063.1:0-5837 GCA_964413385.1 uncultured Gammaproteobacteria bacterium
GCCAACGCCTATCCGACGATGTTGGTATCGTGGGGTACACTGAATACACAGACTTCGACCATGTTGCATTCCTGGCATCACGCGCGTTCGCTGACGGTGTACTCACGGCGCTCGATCCATTTTGGCGAGAACTGATTAACCAGGCAGCCGATGCGTTCCTTGCCCCTCTCTAGCCGCCCACAGGAACCTCTCCAGTTCTCCGGGGCGGCTCTTGCGTTTTTCTTTCATCCTTTTTCTGCTCCCGCCAAGAATCGAACTTGGATCTCAGGCTTCGGAGGCCCGCATTCTATCCGTTGAACTACGAGAGCAGAAAAGGGACAAGAGCTCCGCGAGCATAACAAAATACGGCAAAAAGGCAAAGCTGACCGATCGTATCCCTTATGCTACTTCTTCTCCATCAATCTCTTCTCCTGTTTCTTCTGTTGCGCTTTGGATAAATCGGTCTAAAGCTTTGACGGCTCTTAACCCCTCTTCCTCGCTCCTCGCAAAACGAATGTCATCGAGATAGCGATGCATCTCAAACGTAAGGCCATGTGCCACTAAAAAATGTTTTTTTGGATTTTGCAGGAGATTGTTCAACACCCGAAATAGGGCGCTGGCGATTCTTGAATTAAAAGAAACCGCTCCTGTCTCTTCCTGCTCTGGATGGTGGTAATAAACATTGTCCCAACACTCATCTACTTTCTGAAGAATATTTAAACGATCCAGAACCTGATCAATGCGAAGCGCCTCTCTTTCCGGATCATATTTTTGATTAGCCACATTTTTTTCAGCTCTTGCCATGAGAATGGCATCTTTTAATCTCTGGTAATCAAAAACCTTTGTTTCTAAAAAAATACCCGTTGTTTCGTTCGGTCCAATTTTCCGAGTTGGAATGTAGTTCACTTCTGCATGTACGGGAATAATGCCCGCATGCACCAATCTCTGAATAATCGTCTCACGATAGTCTCGGTCAACCAATCTAATAAACTCCTCTCTTCTCCCCTTGTTGCAATCCAAATCTTTGGGGATATGTCTCCTGATATCTAGGAATTGACCGAATGCTCTCGCAACGCCTCGATCTACACAAGCCCACAAGCAGAGCCGCTCATAATTCTCTCTAAAACCCGTGATCACACCATGCTGATTGGTCATTGCACGATCAAAATTCACGCGATAAAGCTCGTCCACCATTGCATCTCGTTGTTTTCGAAGATCGATATCACCTTGGACATCTCTTGTTGCTGTCGTTGGCCGTCCCCGTTGAAAATCAAAAGATTTCGTTCTTGGATTAAGCCTTGGATCATAGCCCGCGTGAACAGGAATGGTTAATTCCGGAACCGCCTCATGAACCAATTTAGCCTCATAATATTTTATCTTTGGCCAAAACGGTGAAACAATCGTACGCCAGTCTTCTGGACGATAAATCAATCCCCGCTTTGCCGGATGGTCATAATGGTGGGCTCGCCACTGCTTGATAAAATAATCCCTTCCTTCTATATCGCCTCTTCTTAAAACGCCTTCTTCACCTAATTTTGTCTGCTTGAAATTTTTAGCAGCCCCCTCGATTTTCCGCGGAAGAAAAGGCATAGAATGCAAAAAGTATAGCAGAAAGAAAATAAAAACCTAAAAAAGTAAGGTGACAAAAACACTCATGCCAAAACGCCGACCTTTGTGTATACTCAATCATGCATGGCGGGCTCTTCTTCTCACTACACGCATCACACGAAACATTTCCTGTCGTTAGTCGCCGCATGTTCATGTGCGGTTGTTATTGTTGGATTCATTGGTGGTGCGTTTGCTGCTTATCCAAGCCTCGCTGACCAGGGCTCTGATTCAAGATTAGCTACCCAGGTGCCTGTGAGTGCAAATGTCCTGCCCACCTCTCCGACTTCTGGCGAAAGAGCTGACTTGGCCACGTTCTGGCAGTTGTGGTCCATCCTACAGGACCATTACTATCAGCAACCGGTGAAGAACGAAGCCCTGCTACAGGGTGCCATGGCAGGTCTTGCTCAGAGTTTAAATGATCCCTACACGACCTATTTCAATCCAAAGACAGCCAAGGAATTTCAGCAATCACTTGAGAGTAAAGTTGAGGGCATTGGCGTAGAAATCGATGTACGTAACGGCCAACTCCAAATCATCTCCCCACTTCCTAACAGCCCAGCAGAAAAAAACGGCATCTTGGCCGGTGATCTGATTTTCAAAATTGATGGGAAAAATACGACCGAGATGAACGCCGAACAAGCAAGAAGCCTTATCCGTGGGCCAAAAGGAACCAAGGTTACGCTTCTCATGTCTCACGTTGGACAGAAGGCGATGCCGTATGAAGTAGAAATTACGCGCGAAGAGGTACATTACCAAAGCGTGGAAGGAAAAAAATTACCCGGACAAATCGCTTACATAAAAATCGCGAGCTTTAATGAAGACACTCCTGCTGATTTTACGGCAACTTTGAACAACCTTCTCAAGCAGTCTCCGAAAGGGATCGTTCTAGATTTGCGCAATGATCCAGGAGGCTATGTTGACACCGCTCTTCAGATCACAGGCGAATGGGTCGGCGACCAGCCGGTCGTAAAGGAATGGCGACAAGGAAAAATGTTAGACCAATTGATTGGGAGCGGGAGCGGGCGTCTCCATGGAACCCCGACCATCATCCTCGTGAATCAGGGATCCGCCAGCGCGTCAGAGATCGTCGCTGGAGCTTTACAAGATTACGGAGAAGCGACCGTGGTTGGATCCAAAACGTTTGGAAAGGGCTCGGTCCAAGAATACGATCAATTACAAGATGGATCTGCTATAAAAGTCACAATCGCCGAGTGGTCCACGCCCAGAGATCGATTTATCGATAAGAAAGGCATCGAGCCTGACATTACCGTCGAACGCACGCCAGAGGACTACACCCTGAATCATGATCCACAATTAGAGAAGGCTTTGGAATTGTTAAAACAGGAAAAATAAAGAGCACTCGCACAGCGGGAAGCGATCCGTCAGAGACAACGGACATATTCCCTGCTATGCGAGTGCGTGAGACGGAGGCTGTTACGACCCGGGATGAGGAGAACGGCGACGCTCGATGCAAGCGTACAGCCGCTCTGCCGCATTGATCGCGGTCGGTGAGATGCGATGGAGCGCGATCAGTTCGTGCGGGAACCGAACCGTCTCCACCATCTTGCTGACAAGGAACTTCGGAAGGCCGCGATCACGATCCTGTTTTATGAGAGTGATGCCCGCGCGCTCGCTGGCCTCAAAATCAATCCAGCCGTTCGGCTTTCGCTGCCAACCATCGCGCATGATATACTTGTAGGCCCTGTGATACGACCCAAAATCACCACGATCCGCGAGGCGAGCCTTGATCTCGGCCTCGATCCACTGTGTGACGGGCGGACGTTTGGTCCCGTAGCGCATATACATCCAGAGCAGCCTATCGAGCGTGAAGGGCTTCTCCATCAACCGCGCTTCTAGCACGCGGCGCAGCTCCATCACAGGTCCCCGGTGCTCCCTTCCCCTCCGATCATCCTTGAGGCGCCCCTGTGCAATGAGATTCGCTCGCGCTTCGGAGATCTCCGGGCGTTCCCAAAGAGGATGTTCCCACGCGTTGTATGCCTCCGAGCGATAGGGGTGTGGATTGCGCTGGACGATCGCGCGGCAGAGCTCCTCCAGCATATCGCGACTCATCGGTATCTTTCTGAGCCGGTTCAGCGCCTTTGTCCGGTCCCCCTTCTTCCACCAAACACCCACTGCGAGGCAAAGAAGGCGCGCAATGAGAAGCGGGATCCTGCGGGTCTTGGTCACCGTTGCCTTGGACATCGGAGTTCCTCCTCTGGCGAATTGCTTATCCGCCTCATTCAGTTGACCCTTATGGGAGATGCAAAGAACAGTGCTACAAAATAGATCAGAGAGCCCTCCATGTCAACGGGTCGTCATAATATTTAGTCGAGAACGACGCGGGGTAGTAACAATGGTCAAAAAAGTAAAAAGCGCCACGATTTCGCGAAATCGTGGCGCGAGAGCGTTCCCCATAGCAAGCGGAATGAATGAGACCTGGCGGGTGGTTCTATTGTGCGAGCGCCACCTTTCGGCTGGGCAGCAGACCACGCAAGTTCACTTCGAGCCGTCGTTTTCCGTCTCCACTGTGCCGCTCACAGCAAGGCTGCCAGTAGCAGAAGGGATAGCCCTCGATCTCAGTGAGCATCAACTTCAAATATCTCAGATCATCATAGCAATCCTCGCCACACCTGGGTCCCATGTATGGATCAATGAAGACGGGCGCCCAAAGACTCCGGCCCGTTGCGTTCTTGATCCGATCATGCAGCGCTCGATGCCAACTGCATAGATCAACAATGACGATATTGAGCTCAGTCCAGATGGCGTAGCAGCAACCACAGGTGCGCCGACCCAGCTCCCTATCCTGCTTTTCATCGAAGGCGAAGAACAGAGGCGGGACACTCTCAGACACTCGCCGCAACTGTGCTTGATTAACTACACGACCGCCAGGATACACGGTCTGGATCCCACCTGCCGCCCTAGCGCGTTCCAACTTTGCTTGAATTCTCCGGTTCATTGACCCCTCCTCTTGCCCAACTGCCGTTGTAAGAATGTCCGATCTAAACTCACAGCATAACCTTCCTCAATCGTGGGTTTAGATCGAACATCCGTGAAATGCGCAGGTCTTGTTGAGGCTGTTTCTATGTGAAAAATAAGTCTAGCACAACTCATCGCCTCGTCAATAATTCTATCGTGATCAAAATATAAAATATGGTAAAGAAAAAATTTGAGTGGGTGAGCGGGTAACCTGAGATTGCTCAATGCTGATTATCCACCAAGTTCATACACGAACGATTGACAGCACATGTTCTTTTCTGTCATTTTAATGTTGACAACAAGCAAAGAAAAGAGATATTCATCGATAATTTACCAAGTGATGGTTTTATAGCATTATGGGTGAAATAGAAAAAATTTTGTTATACAAAAAACTAACCATAATTTTTCTTGTGGAGCAACGTACTGGTATGATATCTGTTAAAAAATTCTATATAATATAGACAAGCTAGAATAAAATTTATGGCTGTAGAAGGACCTGGGATACCCATTGATATCGGTATTAAACACAACACTGAACTGCTTAAACAAAAAATTGACTATGCCCGAGAGGGAGGGGTTGTCGCCGTAGCTGAGCATATACAAAATTTTGATCCATCAATACATAATGAAGTTGCCCACGAGTTACTTCATCAAGGGCTTGTCACGGTACTCATAAAAAATATAAAAAATTTTCCCATCTAAATCAAGCGGTTGCGGAGGAATTAATGGAATATGGTCATGAAACAGTCATTTATAACCTCGATAGTTTTGTTGAACTGAATTTTAGTATATTTGATCCATATTTTGATTTCAGTAAGGAATTAGATAATACCCAAATTCAGTTTCTAGAGTCGCTAGGACGGCACATCGGTAGTTTTCATCCAGATAGCCATCTTCTAATCGCCCAAAAAATTATTGCAACGGATTCTAAGACTTGTTTGAGAGCTCTAATGAGCAACGTACGAGCCTTTAGCCGTCAAGCGCATGATGCTATTGCGCATCTCTTGATTGCAAAGGGAGAAGTCGAATGGGTTATTGAGGATTTAGAAGATTTTACCGGCGTTACAAGAAATATTATTGAAGAAATTGTTGCCAATGGATACTCACCACAGATCGCTTATGTACTGGATAGATTTCCACTTGAGATAGAGACATGCGGTGTGTTACAAGAATCAGGCCATCCCATTACTATTTCTCTGGAACATATTGATTATTACAAGCGGACTCATCGTTATAAAGGATTAAAGCTTGCACTACTCCATATTCCCCCTGAG
>CAYPSC010000064.1:0-5582 GCA_964413385.1 uncultured Gammaproteobacteria bacterium
CTATACGATACCCGCATGTGCTCGACGTCGCGACCCTGGAGCGGCGTCGAGCACCTCTCGGTTCTCGACTTGCTCACCGGTCGCCGTCTGCGCTTACTCGCCTTCGCTCGTATAGGGGAGGCGATCAAGATTACGCAATCTTAAAATGTGAGCAGATAATAACGGGTCTTCGGAATTCCATCAAGAGCTCGTTTTATCAGAAAGCCATGTAAATTTTTATATCAGGCTGTTTTAAACGCTCGTTCAGTTCATTATCAAATGCATCCGCTTTTTTGGTCGCGAGGAACTCTTTTTGTTTAAGCACGTCTTCCATAAGCGCTGGCCGAACCACATAGTTCTTAAACTCAGCCTCATTCCAACCAAATTGGTCGCGTAAAAAGGATTGGATCTCCCCAGGTGATGTAGACGTACCAGCTTGAGCTATCAAACCATCATAAACACGATCAACATCAAGCGGCGTGACAATCACTCCGCGCTTTTGAGCAAACTCTTCGACGGCAGCGATGCGAATCGCGCGATCCAACGCCTCTTTTCTCAATTCAGGTGTCAGTTCAGATGGCATCCCTTGCGCTTTGGCTGCTGGCCCAGAAAGATACTTCCGTTCAGCATCTAAGTGATGCAAATATTCTCCATACGCAATTTTTTTGTCCCCCACTTGCGCCGCAGAAACATGGAGCACGGAAGCCATCATGCGCATACCGGGACCCTCCCATTGGTATCGATGTATGCCGTAAACAACGGTCGCAGTACCGAGAGCAAGGATCATGACCACGAAGACCCCAATGAAAATGGCCCACCAATGTGTTCGTTTGAACATAATTTCTTATTTTCCAAAAAAATACGTAAACCATTTTTGCGGATTTGATTGATCTTGCTGAGCCACTTGTGAGACAGATGTTTCCGCTTGTTCTTGCGTCTCTGGCTTGAAGCCGCGGAGCACAATTACCCGCTCACCCGGTTTTTTCACATCTAGCCGTAAGCGCGCTTCTTTATCCAATTCATCAGCTGAATTTAATTTTTGCAGCGTGTCTAAAAGCTGAAGTCGCCGGCCTTCTAACGTTTGGACCTGCGCCTGCAATCCATCGATTTCCTGATCCACTTTCCATTGCTGATAGGTCTCTCGCCCGGCAGAAATACCCACGAGAAGTAGTAAACCAACACTCACGATAAGCAAGGCGGGCCATCGAATAACACGCAGCGCCTTACTTTGACTTTGACTGTGCTCTGATATCATACCGACTTCACATGCTCACGCAGGAGTTGCTCGACCGCTCTTAATGTTTCTACATCCGCCTTATTTAACAGTTCTTCCATACTCATCATCCGTTCAACATTCGCCGGTTCATCTGCCTGCCATGCCTGTTTTTCGCGCAACTGATTAAGGAGAGCTTGCGCCTGCTCAGGATGCACGATCGTTGGCACAACAACAGTAACATCCGATCCAGTCACGATTTTCAGCGTTCCCGTTCTCCACAGACGCTCAAGCAGACCATTTCGTTCCCAGCTTGCGCTTTTCACCAATGAAAGCGGCGTATCACAAACCTGGCGTTTCCATAATCCATCTTGCACCACATAACATGCGCGATGCGTGGTTAAGACCAACACTGTCGAATCCCAACGCAAGAAGGCGCGAATAGCAATAAATAATCCGAGCGCTTCTGATAACGCAAAAAATAAAGTCCCCACCGTCTGCCATTTTGGTAAGAGAAAAAGAAAGAAAAAAGGCGTGACAATCAACAATCCCGCAATGAGCAATTGCCACCAAAGCGTACTCGCGTGTCGCCGCAAAACTTGGTGCACCTGTTCATTCGGTTTTAATTCAAAAATATCGGCTAAGTTAAGCATGACTCAAGATTAGCATGCCAACTTTTAACTGACCACGATCGTTTTTTGAGTCAAAGCGGACTGGATTGCCTCTTTTGCGACAGCGACTTCGTCCCAGGGAATTTTTTGACCTTGCGCTAGACAAATCCATGGCTCACATCCTTTACCGGTGAGCACCACCAAATCATGAGGCTGAGCTAACTCCATGGCTTTAAAAATAGCTTCACGTCGATCGGTAATCTTGAAGAGTGTTTGATTTTCGACTTTCCCCTTCTCTAGTGCCCCAGCTGCCACTTGGTTGATAATCAAATTCGAGTCATCATCGTAAGGGTCTTCGTTTGTCACGATCACAAGATCCGCCTTTTCCCCAGCTAAGCGGCCGAGGATGGGGCGGCGAGCGATATCGCGTCCACCGCCGCAGGAACCGAGAACATGGATCACACGTGCATGCGGCACAAGCGCAAGCGCTTCATAAAGGCGTTTGAACGATTCTGGCTCGGGGGCATAATCAACAATGACTGTCCACGGTTGGCCAACATCCACCTTCTCAAAGCGTCCCGGCACACGAGTGACAGAACCGATTTTCTTTGCTGCGTGTTTTGAATCAATACCAAGCGCCTGACAGACCGCAAGACTCGCCAAAGCATTTTCGATGTTATAGCGACCAGGGAGGTGAAGTGAGATGAATGTGTCGTGAACGCGAAAGACGGATCCATCACCGTTTAGTTGAACGTCCGATGCCACGATACCGCGGGCGTGATCGATCCCGTACCAAACAATCTGATCTGGTCTTACTTTTTGCGCAAAATCATCCGCATATCCGCTATCCGTATTCAAAACCGCGTACTTTTGGATTTTCCTGCCATCAATCGTTTTGGCTGGCGTGCGGTTGAGATATTCAAAGAGTTGGAGTTTTGCTCGCTTATAATTTTCAAACCCACCATGCGCCTCAATGTGTTCAGGCGTGAGATTTGTAAAGACAGCAACATCATAGTTGATGCCGATGTGACGATGTTGAAGTAGGCCCTGAGAGGAAGTTTCAATCACCGCATAGCGGCAACCAGCATCCACCATCTGACGTAGCACGCGCTGGAGAAAGAAACGACCCGGCATGGTCATCTTTGTTTTATTCAACCATTCTCGATCACCTACTTTAAGGATGGCCGTTGTCGTGCAACCCGTTTTGAATCCGGAGGCTTCCAGAGCCTTGGAAATGAGATATGTCGTCGTTGTTTTCCCATTGGTACCGGTCACACCTATAACAATGAGCTTCTTTGAGGGATTGCCATACCAGATGGATGCCAATCGTGCCAAGAGATAGTGATAGGGGCGCTTCCAGCTATCCGGAATAGCCGTTTTTAATCGGTAAAACATGAGGCTATCCTAATCGAAGTTGGGGGATTTGTCATCCAATATTCAACCTACAGACCAAGGGCAACCTCTTGCCATTTCGAGCGAGTGTAACGAGTCGAGCTTTCTGTCCGGCAGGCAGAAAAACTTGCAGTTTCAGAATGCTATGCATTATCAAATCGATAACTCTATAACCCGTAAGTTAAAAAAGACACGATAGCGAATACAATCGCGAGCGTGAGTGTACCGATGGCAAATGGGACAATGAGTTGATAACCGAGGAGTTTGGCAATGAGCAAAAGAGCGACACCAAGAACCTGGCAAATCATTTTAAGTTTGCCAGAACCATTCGCAGAAGAAATCTGTCCGCGTCGTTTGCGTAAGTAGGCACTCAGGACGATCAGCAATTCCATCAAGACGATCACGCCAGCAAAAAAGATATTGACCTCGCGCGCCACAAACAAGAGCACGACGGAACCGACCAGTAATTTATCCGCAATAGGATCAGCAACTGTTCCCCAGATCGTGATCTGTTTGCGGGTACGCGCCATAGATCCATCAATCGCATCCGTGAGTCCCGCAAACAAAAAAAGACCGAGCGCCACCGGCCAGTTCTCAATCCACAAAAAATACAAAACAAACGGAATTAATAAAAACCGTACTATCGTGACGTGATTCGGAAGGATCCAATGCGGAATGAACCGAAGAATGGTACGCTGAAACAAGGGATCATGCGGAAATAAACGAATATTATCGTTCGTCATCAGCATACAACATGTTCTTCAGCATACACCTAACCACCATAGGTAGCAAAATCATGAAGTCAACGTGTCGCCTGCGCTAATTGCACAGATGTCCCCTCAATCACATTGATCGCTTTACGGTATTTTGCGATATAACTCAATGTTTCTTTTTTTAATCCAGTATTTTTCAAGGCTGCCAATCGATTCACCACAGTTCGATCTGCCGATTGAGCATGGGCCAATTCCGATGTTAATGTTTTCTTTATTTTCGCATCTTTTGTCTTTTTTATTTTCGCTTTTAATGTTTTGATATTTGTTTGATATTGATGATGCTGGAGGTTCAAACTCGCCATTTTCGTCTCGCGCGTACCGGTCCAAAGTTCATCCCACTGAGCGATCGCCTTTTTTACTCGACCCTCACCACCGTTGTAAGCCGCGGCGATATATTCGTTGACACGGGGTCGCTGTACCGAATCCATATATTGAATACGCACATCGGCTGGCAGCGAAGCGAGGATGTTGTCCAAATAGCCTATTTGCGCCAACACGGAATTATGCAAATCTTGCATTCCCGTTTTAAAATCAGGATTCAAATGAAGCTCAGGCCGTTTTTGTACCAACCATTTGTATGTGGATGGAATAAATTGCACGAGGCCCAATGCGTTTGCCGATGAGCGCGAGTAGGCATAGGCCGCATCCGGATTAGCGGCGAGGGTGACAAAAAACATATCAATCGTTCCGTTCACATTTCGCTCCAGCGCTGATTGGTCCACGTGCTCAATGACGGCGATGGTTTTGGCAAGCGATGGGTCGACAACTCCCGTGATGAGTCGATCAGGATAAGCGCGGGAATGAACAAGGTTTTGCTGTAAATTTTGATAAACATCGTTGATCACGCCGGTAAGAATCTGACGCCCATAAGTCACCATTTCTGGTGTATGGAGACTTTCAGAGTAAGGCGTGTATACCACATTCTCCATCTTGTACTTCTTTTTCTTTTTGCTTGTAGAAATATCCGTGTAGATCGGATAGCGAATCGCCACGACGGAATACCGGCCGGCATCATCCAACGAGAACCTCGAGTTAACGCCGTTCGTACGCTTCACCTTGATAGGGCCGGCGAAATGGTCATCTTGCCGTTTCACGTCTGTCCCGTTCTTTAAAATATCCGTCGTGACCAGCTGGTCATTGACCCGATCCCAAATAGCCAGACGGACCTTTACCCAAGATGGCTGGCTACTAATGGTTTGCTCGTGCAATCCTTCATCCGTCGTTTGCTGCTCCAACAATGCCTTACCCCGTTCAATCGCTGTTTTTAACGGAAAGTCTTGCACAATCGGTGGCAATGATTGCGCAAAGAGCGTCGCCGGATCTGATGCTGGCGGCATTGATACAGATGCCGTTGAAGTTGCCAAAGATGGAGCCGAATCGCTTAATGTCACATGATAACCAAGCAGGACAAGAAGCGCCTCGCGCGACCCGGCTACTTGGCCGGAGGCGGGATGATAAAACCGTCCATCCCCCATGTGGAGAATAAGCGGCTCTGTTTGCTGATCCGATGATAATACGGTTGATGTGGCGACCTGAGTAACCAAGCCTTGATCGCTCGATGTCGTCTCACCAAAGGGAAGTAATTGCGCTCCCACTGGTTGCACGATCAATAAT
>CAYPSC010000064.1:5592-5833 GCA_964413385.1 uncultured Gammaproteobacteria bacterium
CTGTAAAACACAGGGATCCAAAAAGAGCTGTTCTTTTCATGGTCTTATGATGCCGCTAACGCAAACACCCGTCCAGAAAAAAGCAAGGCTAATAGACCTGTTGCTGTATAAGCTTCTTGATCCAAAAAGGACAGATTTGTGACAAAACCGACGGGAAAATATTTTTTGCTTAGCCTAAGCTAAGCCCAAAATATTTTACCTAGGGTTTGGCCAAATATGACATTTTGGGCTGGAGCTTATA
>CAYPSC010000065.1:0-5822 GCA_964413385.1 uncultured Gammaproteobacteria bacterium
CGTCCAAGGTTTTTAAAGGCGCGCTTTGCTTACCGATCACAGCTGAACCAAAACGCTGTTCAAACTCTTTCAATTGCTTTTTGATTAGTCCATCTGGCAACTCATCTTTCCACACGCGGTAGGTTTCCGGAAAAAGATAACCTTCTAAAGAACGATCTGCGGGCAACTGGCGCAAAAATGGGAATTCTGTACGCAACCGAGGATCAAAGGGTGCACGGTCAACCGAAAGACCAAGTAAAGCCACCGTTCTCCGTGCATCGATATTAAATGTATCGGTGAGGTAGGTTGCTTCTTGGTCTACGGTCCAACCTTCGATAATGGTCGCGCTCACTTCTTGCCGCTGAGGGACCGATTGATGTGGCGGAACAAAAAAACGGCGATAGATCCATTTCATTCCAAACCAACCGCTCAACACAATGACGGCAACAATGAATACACCCATGGCTCTACGTAGATTCATGCGAAGGCGGAATGGTCAATTCTGTCTTTTGTTTTCCAACCGCTTTTCGGCGCATCCAAAAACGTTGATGGACAATACCAGTCACCAGAAAAGCGATGTAGCCCAAAAACGTGCCAGCAAAAACATCTGTTGGATAATGCACGCCAACAGCCATACGGCCAAATGCAATCAAGGCAGCCATGAGCAGCGCGAGCAAACCAATGGTCACATCGCCGTACAGCAGGGCAAAGGCGACAGCAAAGGCCACCGATGCATGACTCGAAGGAAAAGAATAGACGGAAGCTGGCGGCTGAACCAGCAAGTGGACGTCTGGCGAGACATGGAATGGACGAATGCGGCCAAACAAGAATCCGAGTGCCAGCGAGAGGAGGAGCGCAACCAGCGCAGACCACGCTGCTCGATAAGCGGCATTTCGCGACGGACGATGGCGACGCTTCAGACCGATCAATGCTACGGGAACCGTCAGGAAAAAAATGAGCCAGCGGGCACAAAAGATCGCAAAAGAAATCTTGGCTGGAGTATCAAGCAGCCGCTGTATCCCATGGATGATTTCGATCTCTCCAAGCATGAGGCTCATTAAAACATGCTCTTCGTTCATGTTCAAATTTCTTTGCATCGAAACTTGCGGTTTTCTTTTTATTTGTGCCGCCTGCGGCACCACTGGACGCTCAAACACTCGATGCGGCAGAATTTTGAACACGAACTTCTTGCCATTTCTTCTCCGGTGGTTTTGTTTTTGGTTGATATGCACACCACCTGGCCACAGGACAGCGGTAGCATTGTGGGATTCCAGGACGACAGATGTCGCGACCAAATTGAACAAAAACGCGATTAACTTCGCCCCACAGTTTTCTTGGGACGAGCTTCATCAATTCTTGTTCCACGATCTCCGACGTTTTACCCTTGGCCCAACCAAGGCGATGAGCGACACGAAAGACATGCGTGTCCACAGCCATAGCCGGTTTGCCAAAGCCATACCACAACACACAACTCGCGGTTTTCCGACCGACACCGGGTAATGTCAAAAGATCCTCCATGGTTGAGGGAATCTTTCCGTCGTACACCTCGACCACACGCTTTGCGAGCAACTTGATGGCACGCGCCTTGCCACGATACAGACCAATGGTCGCAATACACTTTACGATGTCTGCGATATCTGCCTTGGCAAGATCGGAAAGCTTTGGAAATTTTTTGCGTAACGCAGGATACACCTTCAACACCTGCTCATCGCGCGTGCGGGCAGAGAGCAACGTGGCGAGCAGTGTGTCTTCCGGTGTACCCAAATCAACCATACCTTTTAAGGGGTATCTTTTCTCCAAAAGTTGGATAGTTCTTAAAACAGCTTGATCCATATTTAACCAGTGAGTAGTTGGAGTTGGTAGGGAGCAGACTAACTACTGACTATATCAACGACTGTCCCGTCATCTCTGGCGCTGGAGATATATCCAACAATTTGCACACGGTTGGTGCTACATCAGCTAGCATACCAACTGGCGTTGCGAGTGATAGATCATCGCCGACTACATCACCACCTGGCGCCTTCAAGCCTTCTAATTCTTTGTTGATCACAATGCACGGTACTGGATTAGTTGAATGTTCCTTGTCCATTTCGCCGGTCATCAAATTTTTCACTTCTTCCGCATTTCCGTGATCAGCGGTGATAATAGACGCACCTCCCGCGGTCAGCGCCGATTCCACAATGCGTTGTAAGGCCGCGTCAACAGCTTCGCACGCTTTGATGGTCGCTTGTTCGTTTCCAGTGTGACCGACCATATCTGGATTGGCAAAATTCATCACGATAAAATCATACGTGCCGGCCACTACTTCTTTTTCCACACGTTCTGCGATTTGTCCCACAGACATTTCTGGCTGCTGGTCGTAGCTGGAAACACGTGGCGAAGGGATAATCACGCGCTCTTCGCCAGGAAACTCTTCTTCGCGCATGCCGTTTAAGAAAAAGGTGACGTGCGCATATTTTTCCGTTTCTGCGATATGCAGTTGTTTAAGACCGGCATCGGACACAAGGCGCGCTAAACAAGTCTCCACGATTTGAGGCGGATAGGCAATTTCAACGGGCAAATCTTTTTCGTACTCGGTCATGGCGACGAAACAAAGATCTCGCAAATACTCACGAGGAAATTTATCAAACGACGGAACAACAAAAGCCTTGGTTAATTCGCGCGCGCGATCTGAACGAAAATTGAAAAAGATCACACCATCCCCTGGCGCCACTGTGGTGAGAGGCTGACCATTTTTTGTAATCACGGTCGGTACAAACTGTTCGTCGTAAATACCCTTAGCATACGAAGTCTCAATAGCGTCTTTCGGTTTTTCGGCCTGCTGCCCTCTTCCCAAGACGATCGCTTCGTAGGCTGATTGGATACGATCCCAACGGTTGTCGCGATCCATGGCGTAATAGCGACCGGCCAAAGATGCGATCTTCCCAATCTTTAATTCTTTCATCTTCTCTTCCAACTCTTGGATAAAACCACTTGCCGAGTTGTAAATCGTATCGCGTCCATCTAGAAAAGCGTGAACAAACACTCTGTCCCCTAACCCTTCTCGCTTACATAAATCCAAAAGCGCATAGAGGTGGGCTTGATGCGCATGCACGCCGCCGGGAGATACCAAACCCATGAGATGCATCTTTCCACCTGATGTTTTGACCTTTTCAATAGCCTTTTTGAAAACCGCGTTCGAATAAAACTCTCCAGTATCGATAGATAAATTAATGCGCGGCAAACTTTGATAAAAAATGCGCCCAGCGCCAATGGTCAAATGGCCGACTTCGGAATTTCCCATCTCTCCCCAGCTCAAACCAACCGCTTCCCCAGAAGCCTGGATGGTCATAGCCGGATAGCTTTGGATGAGCTTATGAAAATACGGCATGTGGGCCGCTGAAATGGCATTTCCCTCCCCAGCAGGAGCAATACCAAAACCATCCATAATGATCAAAACCACGGGTTTGTAGCGCGACATAATAACCAGGATAGCGCTAAAGGAAATGCTAAACAAGTTGGAATATAATAAAAAAAGGCTAAAATTGGGCAAATTTTGCCCTCTACCATTTTTTTACAAATTAAGTTAAGAATGGATTGACGGAACCAGCTTTTTATGCTAAGGTTCCGGATCTCCTGAATCTCCTCTTAGTGTTTAAAGGAGAGATAAAGGGGGCGTACATCGACAAAGATAACCGCGCAGGGGGGAGGAGCGTTCTTCCCTGCGTCAACGCATCACGAAGGAGGAACGCGCATGGCGAACACGGACGAGAGGAAGCGGCTCGAGGCAACG
Source organism: uncultured Gammaproteobacteria bacterium (assembly GCA_964413385.1). Classification (GTDB taxonomy): domain Bacteria; phylum Patescibacteriota; class Patescibacteriia; order 2-12-FULL-60-25; family 2-12-FULL-60-25; genus VGLT01. The sequence goes on from CAYPSC010000065.1 coordinate 3,752, forward strand.
TTGGAAGTGCGGCAGCGGATGGCGGGTCGATTCACCGGAACCGCAAAGGAACGGGCTGACGTGCGAATCGCCGAGGCCAAGAAGGCCCTGAGCGACTTCGATACGGCGCAGGCCAAGGCCAAGAAGCCGGCCGAGGTCGCCGCGGTCAAGGCCATCGCCGCGGCCGGCAGGGTCGAGGTCGTGGCGGCCGGTGGGACGGGCGAGAAGAAGCCCGCCGCCGAGACGCGCGTGATCACGCTCGCCGAGCTCGCAGCACAGGCGAAGAACGGACACGCCGCCGGTGGCGAGAAGAAGCCCGAGGACGAGGTCAAGGCCGTCGAGGTGACGGTCGCCGCGGAGAAGAAGGAGATCGTCGTCGAGAAGAAGGTCGAGACCAAGACCGAGGGCGAGGGAGCGAAGCCGGAGCCCAAGGCCGAGAAGCCGGCCGAGGATCCCAAGGACGCCAAGGCCGTCGAGGTGACGGTCGCCGCGGAGAAGAAGGAGATCGTCGTCGAGAAGAAGGTCGAGACCAAGACCGAGGGCGACAACATCCCCCTCCTCATCGACGAAGGCGATCAGCCCAAGGAGAAGAAGGTCGAGTCCGGGGCCAAGGATGCGAAGGTCGCCTCCTGCGGTGCGAACAAGGATCCTGGTGTCAAGGGTGTGGTGACGGCCAAGCCGATTCCCACGGAGCCGCCCGTCCCGCAGACCCGCGTCATCGCCGTTGGACAGAGGCCGATGTCCCCCTACGATATGCTCCGGCCGAAGGAGGGTCAGATCGATGCGGCGCGTCGTCAATGGGAGGAGGCGAAGACGGATTCGCGCAGTTCGCCCGCACATCTCGAGCGCCTCAAGCTCGAATACGAACGCCTCAAGCTCCGCGAGAAGGCGTTCCAGATCTTCTCCGACTCGCACAATCTCAGCGATCCCCGCCTCGTCGAGATCAACGATCGCCTCGACACGATCGTCAAGTCTCTCGATGCCCTCCGCGCGCCGACCCCCGTCGAGCGGCCTCGGCGTCCACCGCCGGGACCCGAGGCGGACCACCGGACCGTATCCCTCCGCCAGGAGGAGCGTCTCCCGCCGCCCGGGCAGCCGGAGCAGCAGAAGCGCTGGTGGCAGGAGCGATCGGCGCGGGCGGCCATGGTACTGACCGGTCTCGCGATCGTGGTCATCGTCGGGTGGGCGCTCTTCTTCCGGTCGTCGCCGGTGCCGACCCTGACGCTGGAAGACCTACGGCCGGCAACGGTGCGGCCGGTCGGCGTCCCGGCGAGCATCAGCAACGCCGACTACGAGGCGGCGGCGGTGCGCGGGGGCGGGGCCAAGTTCCGGTTCCGCCAGGACCCGAAGAAGGGCTTCACCTGCGGGCGCTCCTATGATCTCGCGGAGCACCAGGCCGACGGATCGTATCTCCTGGACGGTAGCTGCGTCCGGGGTGTGCTGCCGACGACGCGGCCGAACTCGTAGCAGCCGGGCACCCGCACCTTAATTATCTATTCGTACGCATTCTGTAGTACGAAGAAGACCCCAATGGCAACTGCCAAAGGGGTCTTTTTCTTTCCAAAACCTACTGTCCCTGCTGAAACCCTCCGAACGATGGGGGCGAAAAATCTTGAAACTCTTTAATGTTAGAAGATGGGCCAGGAGGCGGTGGGTTGAAGTTAGTCGAAAGGCCCAAGGCGTCGCCAATATCATTTTGGAGAGAAATCATCTCGTCCATGGCATCACGTAATTCCTGCGAATCAACGTCTTTTTTTGCCACCAGTTGTTTGAGGTCGACGATTTTCTGAGCAAGGTCATCAATTTGGTTTGCTGCATCGCCCACATCCTCACCTTTCTTCTGCAATTTAGCCAATGTGGTTTTCGCTTTTTTTACGAAACTATCAGAGCGGTTGAGCTGCGAGCGAATGTTCTGAAGCGCCTGTATCAGGCCTTGATACTCGTAGGCATCATCCAATTTCCCAAATACTTCATCTTGCAAGACAGACATCGCTTCTTCGCCATCTCCATCCGCGAATGCCTGCTTAGCTTTATCCAAACCAGCTTTGATAGCATCCACGGTTTGCTTAAATTGATCGGCCTGTGCAGACAC
>CAYPSC010000066.1:0-5780 GCA_964413385.1 uncultured Gammaproteobacteria bacterium
TGCTTAGCCTAAGCTAAGCCAAAAATATTTTACCTAGGGTTTGGCCAAATATGACATTTTGGGCTGGAGCTTATACAGCAACAGGTCTAACGATGCACCGGCGCTGGGCGACGGTGCTGGCCAATAATACGCAACGCCTTTGCGAGCAACCGATCCAAATTACGATACCCACTTGTTTCAAATACCTGATCTGCCGGAACCCAGATCGCTTCCCAAATCGCTTCTTCTCCCGTCAGGCGTTCTTTGGCCTCCGGTGAAGCTTCAAACAGAAAAAAATGCACCTGTTTCTCGATCAATTTCCCTTCACGACGAAAACGAAACAGCGTTCGTCCGATGGACGTCACAAATCGAAGATTCGTGAGACCGGTTTCCTCTTTGATCTCGCGCACCGCCGTCTCTGCAAGCGTTTCTCCTAGTTCTTGATGACCCTTCGGCAATGTCCAGCGCCCGGTGCGCCCATGTTTGACAAAAAAAAATTCCAACCTCCCATTACGATGGCGATAAATAATACCACCTGCGCTGACCTCAATATGCGGTCGTGTTTTACTTTGCAGTCGAGGTAACAGCGCTCGTTGAGGTCTCGGTCCCCGTGAGTATCCCGACGGCTCGGTCGAGTTGTGGGTCACGTTGTGCTTCATAATCTTCTGGCGTTCGCTCGATGATCACGTCGGGGTCTAGACCGACTTTGTTAATGGTGCGCCCATTTGGTGTGAGCCACTCGGCAACCGTAATCTTGAGCGCTGATCCGTCGTTAAAATTAAGGTAATCCTGCACGACTCCTTTCCCAAAGGTTTTAGTGCCAATCAATTTTGCTTGGCGGCTATCCTGTAAGGCGCCGGCCACAATCTCAGCCGCACTAGCCGATCCTTGGTTCACGAGCACCATGGTCGGCAATCCATGTAAACGATTTTTTCCCGTACCGTGTAATTCCTGCACAATCTTCCCTTGGCGACGTTCCTTGACCACGGTTCCATCTCCCATCCACTCACCCGCCACATTCAGCGCTTGGTCGAGTAATCCCCCAGGATCATTACGCAGGTCAAGAATAATACCCTTCGCATCTTTCTTCAGCGCACTTTGCACCGCCTGGTTAAAACCGCTTCCCGTGTCTCCATTAAAACTTTTGATGGTAATCAGCGCAATCTGATTCGGTAACATCTTCATGGTCACGCTCTTGATCTGGATGTTATCGCGCACGATCTCTACCTCGAACGGAGGCTTCTTTTGATTTGGCCGCACAATGGTCAGTTTCACCTTTGTTCCCTTCGGCCCTCGGATCAGGCTCACCGCCTCATCCGTTGTCATCCCATCCGTACTTGTCGTATCAATGCGTGTAATAACATCTCCGGCTAACAACCCCGCTTTTTCTGCAGGCGAGTCCGGGAGCGGAGCAACGATCTGAAGCAACCCGTCTTTCAGACCAATTTCAGCACCAATACCTTGGAATTTACCGGACAAAGCTTGCTGAAAATCCGCGGCAGACTGAGGCGAAAAATAATTCGTGTACGGATCACCAAGACTTGCCGCTAACCCACTGATCGCCCCATAGAAAAGTTCTTTATCCTTCAGGGGTTGTTGGTAATACTTTTCTTTCAGCAGCCGCCAGACATCCCAAAACTCACGAAAATCAACATCTGAACCCACGACTTCTGGCGGTGGAGTTTGACCTAGACCTACCACGCTTCCATTGAGATTGGTTGGCGCTGTCGCGGTTGATGGACTTGCGGAATAGCGCCCAACGAGAAACCCGCCTATCACAAGGATGACCGCACCGATGATACAAGCAGTTATCAAACCATAGGAAGGAGGTCGCCGATAAGGTTGGAATAACATATCATTCTTCATGACATTGGATTTCGGCACCCAGCGTGCGTAACCGTTCATCTAGTATTTCGTATCCACGATAGACGATTTCGGCATCATGGATAATAGTTTCGCCTTCTGCCGTCAGACCCGCGAGAATCATAGTGGCCCCAGCACGTAGGTCAAGACTTCGAATTTCGGTACCGCGCAAGGGCGTCGGTCCAGTGATCACAGCACGGTGCGGATCAGCGATAATGGCATTCGCCCACATTTTGATGAGTTCGTTAATATAGCCAAGACGTGATTCGTAAATCGGATCGTGGATGAGTGTTGTGCCATGGCACTGAGTGGCGAGCAGACCAAATGGCGCTTGTAGATCCGTGGGGAAGCCGGGATAGATATTTGTTTGCAGTCTAAATGCGTCCATACGGCCAGCGCTCTGCACTCGTAACGCTTGCCTCTTGAATGTCGCTGGAATTCCGAGACGAGAAAGCATGGACACGATCGCATCAAGATGCTCTGGGACAACCGGGGACATTTCGATATCACCCTTCGTCAACGCCGCAGCCACAGCAAACGTTCCCACCTCAATCGTGTCTGCCATGATGGTCCATGGCCGTGATGGTGCTTTGATAGATTTTACACCCGTGATTTCTAATTCATGTGATCCAATACCATTGATTTTGGCGCCCGCCGCTTTCAAAAATAAACACAATTCTTGAACATGAGGCTCAGCAGCCGCCAGACGAATCTGCGTTTTTCCTTCGGCAAAGCAAGCTGCCATGATCAAATTTTCCGTGGCAGTCACGCTAAAATCCGGCATGATGATATAGGCACCTTTTAACCCGCGCGTTTCCAAATACAATGATCCGTCAGATTCGGTATCAACATGAGCCCCCAACCGATTTAATGCATACAAATGATAATCGATAGGTCGATTGCCAATATTGCATCCGCCTGGCTCTGGAACAAAAATTTTTTTTGTCCTTGCCAGCATTGGTCCAAGAAGCAAAATCGATCCACGAAAACGCTTCATCTTTTTACGATCGACATTGCTGGCATCAATATTTTTAGTGTCGATCACAAGCTCATGAGGGTCGCTCCAGGTCACATTTGCACCCATGCTTTCCAAAATTTCCAATAAACTAATGACATCGGAAATGCGTGGAACATTTTTAAAACGTACTATTCCATTCACCAATAAGGAGGCGGCAATCAACGGTAAGGCAGCATTTTTTGCGCCTCCAATTTTTACCTGACCACGCAGATGCTGTCCACCTTGGATAACCATCTTCATAAGAAGTTCAGAAACAAAAATCAAAACAGAATTCAAAAAACTTTTTAGGACAAAACGGAAAAACCAAACGCGCAAGTCCTATTCAAGTTTGAGCTAATCGATAAGAAGTGTATCCTATCAAAAAACACCTGTCCACATGCCTCCTCCTCGTCCACCCTTCCATCGCCGTCTTCTTCCATGGCTTTTTTTCATTGTATTTTTAGGGCTCGCACCAGCCCTGATCTTGTACACTGCCGGCTATCGTTATAACACAAAAAAAGGACTCCTCGAGCGAAATGGCACCCTTATCATTGATTCGACTCCGCGAGGCGCAAACGTCTGGATCGATGATCAGGACACCAAAGAGACAACACCTGTCACCTTCCAAAACATGGCACCTGGTTGGCATTCGATCCGCGTCGTGCGAAATGGATATCTTGCCTGGCAAAAAAAATTAGAGGTCAGTGCAGAACAAGTCACTTTCGCCAATCAAATTTGGTTTTGGAAAAATGCATCATCTACTTTTCTCCAAAAGGGGCCGATCGCCGTTGTTACCTCTGATCCAGCACGCGAACAACTAGCCCTGATCGAGCAAACGGTTAGTTCGACCACCCTACGCTATTGGTCACCACCATCAGGGATTCAATCTTTTCCACAAGAATTGCATGGACGTTCAGCAGAAGCCCTGACTATTGATTGGCGCGACGATAGCCGCGCGCTCCTCATCGAGGACCTAACCGATCAAACACGCGCCTGGGTGAGTATCCCTCGTCTCACCACAAGCACCCTCAATCAATTGCCACCCGCGCTCTATACCTGGTCAGGCAGTACCCTTTTAGGATTTGCCGATCACACACGCCTCCGTGTTGATCCAGCAACCGGTACAGTGACAAAGGATCCTCTGCCCTCCTCTGTTCTCGCGTCCACAGATGAAGCGCGTTTGGAACAAACGACCTCTTCCGAACGATTAATCACGACACGTTTCTTTCAAACTCGCGCACTAGAATTGCCAAGTGGACATTGGATGATCGATGAATGGCAAAAACCTTTTCTCCTCTTACGTGATGGAATACGTTGGTTGTCCATTAATCCAAGTGAGAGTCAGCCGTTTGTCGATCAACTAAGCGGTGATCATCCACGCTGGCTCATAAATGCTCCAGTTCCTACCGCTCTTTTCTTAAACGATCGTGAAGCCTGGATGTGGGCGCTCGGATCTACGCCGGTTTTATTATGGCGGCAAAGTGATCCCCTGGTCCAAATTGCCTGGCATCGAAGTGGCCATAGCATCTTTCTTGCTGACCAGCATCATCTTTTTGCCCTGGAATTGGATAATCGAGACGGCCGTCTCGTGACACCGCTTGCTACCTTTGATCACATCAACGATTTCGCCATAGTCAATAAATCGATTTACGTAGCGGGAACCAAGGACACGCAAAAAGGGTTGTGGCGATTGGATGTTGAATAAACCGCCCTTATTTATCGTAAGGCACTTTTTATCTTTTCTGCCATGACCATCGCTTCTTCGTTTGAAGCATACGGTGTTCCTGGCCAATGTTTTAACCCGTCGTCAGCGCGACGCGGGATGATATGAAAATGGAGGTGAGGCACAACTTGGCCGGCTACTGACCCTTCATTTTGTTCCAAATTAAATCCAGTGGCATCAAGACCCGATTGAACGGCGCGGGCGATTTTTTGCATGGCAACAATAAGCTCCTCCAACACTTCCGGATCTGCATCGTGAAAGCCTGCTGAATGTTTTTTAGGAACGACGAGCGTATGTCCAGGATTCACTGGCTTAATATCCAAAAACGCGTACACATTCTCGTCCTCATATACGGCCGTGGAGGGAATCTGCTTATTGATGATTTTGCAAAAGAGACAGTCAGACATATGAAAGAAATCAAAGTTAAAGTGGAAGAACCGTCAAAACAAGAATAACTGGAATAAGCCACAAAAAATTAATAGAGGCCAACACACTTCCGGGGATCAAGCGCTCGGTTATGAGAAGCACGCAAAGGAGCGCGATACTTGCATAGCGCGTCTGTTTCAGAAAAGCACTTAACAAGGACGATTTCATAAACTCAGATTTTGATGCGCTGACGGATGAGAAAAACCTCTCGCTTCATGACCAGCCACCATTCTTTCCACGAGAGCGGTGGACGCGAGTAATGGATACGCACAGCACGGACGTCGATAGATCCGCGGCCGCCTTTGATATCAGGCGCTGAGATGACGAACTTTAACTGATCCTGTGGAAAAGGAAGATCAAAGGAAGTATGGACACTCATCCATCCATTATCCAGCATCCGCGCCGTCTGAAGAACGTCATGCAGTTCAATCGACCAGGTCGCTGGATCGCGGACAAGGCCAATGCGGAAAGGATGCACTGCACGAACCTCCATCTCGATTTCAACATGATCGAAGATACCCGGCGCGCGTGCCGAAGCATACACCGGCTCGTCGGTGATTCGCTGACCAACCCAACCGCCGGGCTGCGGTCCTGACACAGTCACACGCTGACTTGGAAGAAAAGCATCGAACCAGGGACTCGAGTTGCCGAAATGCGCAGAGACGCTCGCCGTACCAGATAGCGGGAAGCGCGTGAAAAAGAGCCAGATAACACACGCCAAAACCGCGAGCCATGGAATGACTGCGACGATGACAACAAACGCGCGAATGGGTTTCATCGTGTCATTGGTAC